>NZ_JBNDHY010000249.1:0-3472 GCF_056755315.1 Monashia sp. HAY1-2A | reverse complement strand
CGTCATCGACACCGCGCACGGCCACCAGGACAAGATGATGGAGGCGTTGCGCGCCGTACGGGCACTCGGTCCGCAGGTCCCCGTCGTCGCCGGCAACGTCGTGTCTGCCGCCGGCACCCGCGAGCTCATCGAGGCAGGAGCCGACATCGTCAAGGTCGGCGTCGGCCCCGGTGCCATGTGCACGACGCGGATGATGACGGCCGTCGGTCGGCCGCAGTTCTCCGCGGTGCTCGAATGTGCCACGGCGGCAAGGGAGCTCGGCCGACATGTCTGGGCCGACGGTGGAGTGCGCCACCCGCGCGACGTCGCGCTCGCCCTGGCCGCCGGCGCCTCCAACGTCATGATCGGCTCCTGGTTCGCCGGCACCCTCGAGTCGCCCGGGGACCTGTACACCGACAACGACGGCCGCATGTACAAGGAGTCGTTCGGCATGGCCAGCTCTCGCGCGGTCCGCAACCGCACGGCGGGCGACACCGCCTACGACCGCGCACGCAAGTCCCTCTTCGAGGAGGGCATCAGCAGCGCACGGATGTACGTCGACCCCGCCCGGCCGTCGGTCGAGGACGTCATCGACCAGATCATCGCGGGCCTGCGCAGCAGCTGCACGTACGCGGGGGCGCGCACCCTCGAGGAGTTCCACGAGCGTGCCGTGGTCGGCCTCCAGAGCACCGCCGGGTTCGCCGAGGGGCGCCCGCTCCACACGTCCTGGTGAGGTACGGCGCGTCCTGTCCGGTGCCGGCTCGCTCGAACGGCATCTCCCGGACGGGCGAGCCCGGCAGACTGGTCGGGTGGACGCCGCCCTCGCCGGCCTGCTCGGCACCGCGATCGGCGCGGTGGCGGGCATCGTGGGTTCCCTCATCGCCTCGGGGCACCAGGTGCGCATCGAGCGCGAGCGGGTGGCCGCCGCCCGCCGGGACGAGCTGACGCGCGCGGCGCGCCAGTCGCTCCTCGACCTCGTGCAGCTGGTCGCGACGGGAACCCAGGCGATCGCGTGGGTGACCTGGGCGGTCGGCTCCCAGCCCCGGGAGCAGTCGCTCGCCGAGGCCCGCCGGTACGAGGAGACGATGCGTGCCCTCCTGCCGCGGCTCGTCGCGGCACAGGTCGCCGTTGCCAGCCTCAGCGACGTGGCCACCTACCAGCGGCTGGACCCCATCGTGCGCGGCCTGGTCCACCTGGACGTGCGGGTGGGGACGGCCCTGGTCGGCCACGAGCAGGGCAGCGCCGGCGCGGTCGCCGAGCTGGGCGCACTCCGCGACGAGACGACGGAGTTCGAGCGCCGGACCGTCGACACGGTCCGCAGCATGCTCAGCGGCACGAACGGACCGTGACCACCCAGGCAGGGTGCGACCGGGTCAATGACGCTTGCGGCCGACCTCGACGACGCGCCAACCGCGTTCGCGGGCGATCTCGCGCAGCTCGCGGTCGGGGTTGACGGCCACGGCCTGTCCGACGCGCTCCATCATCGGCAGGTCGCTCACCGAGTCGCTGTAGGCGGTGCACCGGGCGAGGTCGTAGCCGCGCTCGGCCGCGAGCTTCTCGATCTCGATGACCTTGCCGGCGCCGTAGCAGAACTCACCGGCCAGGTGCCCGGTGTAGCGGCCCTCGTCGTCGAGCTCGCTGCGGGTGGCGACCGCGCCCTCAAGGCCCAGGGCCGTCGCGATGCGGCTCACGAGCTCGATGGGCGAGGCCGACACGACGATGCGGTCCTGGCCGAGGGCCTTGCAGTCCGACAGCAGCGTCAGGGACGCCGGGATGGCCCTGCGGACGATGCCGGGCACGATGGCGTCGGTGAGGTGGATGATGTCGGACTGCCGGATGCCGGCCACCGCGCGCAGGATGCGCTCGCGCAGCGCCTCGGACCCCGCGTCGGTGGATCCCTTGCGGTGGAAGGAGATCGCGTTGACGGTGTCCTTAACGAGGTCGCGCCACGGCACGTGACCGCCCCGGAAGGCGGCGATCGCGAGGGGGTAGTTGGCCGACCCGCGGATCAGCGTCCGGTCGAGGTCGAAGAACGCCGCGACAGGCCCCCCGCCCGAGAGGGGCAGGGGGCCGAGGGTCGACGCGTCAGCCGACATGGGCGGCGAGGGGCAGGGCCGCCCGACGGCGCGGCACCGACGCGTTGACGGCGTCCTTGGGCAGCCGGCGCGGCGTGCGCGCCGCGCGCGGCGGCAGCGCCAGCCGGAAGACCTTCGCCCAGGCCTGCCCGACCTGACGCGGCAGCGGGCCGGTCGTGTAGGGCAGCCCGTAGCGCTCGCAGATCTCGCGCAGCTCCACCGCGACCTCGGCGTAGCGGTTGCTCGGCAGGTCGGGGAAGCAGTGGTGCTCGATCTGGTGGGACAGGTTGCCGGTCATGATGTGCATCAGCTTCGAGCCGGAGATGTTGGCCGATCCGAGCATCTGGCGGATGTACCAGTCGCCGCGCGTCTCGCCCTCGATCTCCTCCTCGGTGAAGGTGTCGACGCCGTCGGGGAAGTGGCCGCAGAAGATGACCGAGTGGGCCCACACGTTGCGGATGGCGTTGGCCGTGAAGGTGCCGATGAGGGCCTGCTTGCCGGAGCCGAACGGCACGGCGGCCAGCGGCGTGGCGGCGTAGTCCTTGGTGAACTGACGCACCACCTTGCGTCCCATCGCCTTGAGGTCCGCCTTGAGCTCGTCCTTGGACTTCTCGCCCTGCTGGTAGGCCTCGAGCTCGAGGTCGTAGATGGCGATGCCCCACTCGAAGAAGGGCGCCAGGACCATGTTGATGGCGGGATTGAAGATGTTGGAGGGGTGCCACGGCTGGTCCTCGTCCATGCGCAGCACCGAGTAGCCCACGTCCTTGTCCTTGCCCAGCACGTTGGTCCACGTGTGGTGCAGGTCGTTGTGGGTGTGCTTCCAGGCGGCGGCGGGCGTGACGAAGTCCCACTCCCACGTCGTCGAGTGGATGTCGGGGTCGCGCATCCAGTCCCACTGGCCGTGCAGGACGTTGTGCCCGATCTCCATGTTCTCGAGGATCTTGGCGACCGAGAGCATCGCGGTACCTGCGACGAGCGCCGTCTTCTTCTTCGAGAAGAGCAGCGTGGCGCGGCCGGCGAGCTCGAGCGTGCGCTGGATGCGGATCACCCGGCGGATGTAGGCGGCGTCCTTGGCACCCCGGGTCGCGATGACGCGGTTGCGCAGGGCGTCGAGCTCCTGGCCGAGACGCTCGACGTCGGCGTCGGACAGGTGCGCGGCGGCGCTCGGGCGCTTCGCCGGGCCACCGGCGGCGGCCAGGACCGGCTTCCGGGGCCGGACCTCACGGCCGTCCGCGGACGGTCCGGTGGGGGTCGTGGGGGCGGGTCGGTTCACGGTGGTGGTCATCGGTGGTTCCCTTCTCAGATGTCCAGATGGACGGGCCCGGCAGCGGCGTTGACGCAGGTCTGGATCAGCTCGCCCTCGTCGCCGTGGACCTCTCCGGTACGCAGGTCGCGGACCTTGCCGGCCACGAGCGGTG
>NZ_JBNDHY010000248.1:0-3535 GCF_056755315.1 Monashia sp. HAY1-2A | reverse complement strand
GGCCATGACGTGCGTCGCACCGACGGGCACGAGCTCGACGTGGCGCACCGTCGAGCGCGTCAGCGACGGGTACTGCATGACGGCGACCTGGCGGGTCAGGCCGGCGAGGAGGCGGACGGTGCGGTCGACGACGTCGTCGAGGTCCACGGCGCCCTCGAGGAACTGGGTGATGGCGCGCCGCTCGCCCGCGCCGAGGGGCTTGATAGCGCTGAGCCGGTCGACGAACAGGCGGTAGCCGGCGTCGGTGGGCACGCGCCCGGCCGATGTGTGCGGCGCGTGGATCAGGCCCTCCTCCTCGAGCTGGGCCATGTCGTTGCGCACGGTGGCGGCGCTGACGCCGAGGTGGTGCCGGTCGACGAGCGCCTTGCTGCCGACGGGCTCGGACGTCTGGACGTAGTCCTGGACGATGGCGCGCAGCACCATGAGCTTGCGCTCCTCGCTCATCCGACCTCCTCGCGTCTCGGTGGTCTCGTCGGTCTCGTCCGGTCTCGTCCCGTCGCGTCCGCCTCGTCAGCGCGGCCCCGGCGATGAGCCCTCGGACCCTTGGCACTCTCGGCGAACGAGTGCCAATTCTACGTCGAGTCGGACCAACCGCCGAACCTCCGTCCCACCGTATGCCGCCCGGAGCGGCGCGCCGGGCGGCATCCGGCGGCCGGAGGGCCTAGCCTCGGACGCCGTGTGCCCCCTCCCCCCGATCGACCGATACGGCTCCGACGTCCTCGGCGGCGACTGGCGTGCCCCCCGCGGTGGTCGCTCGACGCCGATGCCCGCCGAACCGGATCTCGTCGTCGAGGAGGTGGAGACCGGCTGGGTGGGCGCCGTCGTCCGCGTCGAGAAGGCGGGCGGCATGCACGTCGTGCACCTCGAGGACCGGCGCGGCCGGACCAAGGGCTTCCCGCTCGGTCCGGGGTTCCTCGTCGACGGACGCCCGGTCACGTTGACGCCCCCGACGGCCGCCGCGACGGCCGCCCTCGCCGACGCCCGCCGCGCCACCGCGCGCACCGCGAGCGGGTCGGTGGCCGTGCAGGGCGCGCGCGCCCGGGTCGCGAGCGGGTCGCGGATCTACGTGGAGGGGCGCCACGACGCCGAGCTCGTGGAGAAGGTGTGGGGTGACGACCTGCGGGTCGAGGGCGTGGTCGTGGAGCTCATGGACGGGGTGGACGACCTCGCCGCGATCATCGCCGAGTTCCGGCCCGGGCCCGGGCGACGGCTCGGGGTGCTCGTCGACCACCTCGTGCCCGGCACCAAGGAGGCGCGCATCGTCGAGCAGGCCCGGTCGCTACCGGGGCTGTCCGGGCACGTCAAGGTCCTCGGCCACCCGTACGTCGACGTGTGGCAGTCGGTGCGGCCGGAACGGCTCGGCTGGCAGCAGTGGCCGGTCATCCCGCGGGGCACGTCGTGGAAGCACGGCATCTGTGCCGAGCTGGGCTGGGCCCACTCGACGCAGGCCGACATCGCCAACGCCTGGAAACGCATCCTCGGCACGGTACGCAGCTACGCCGACCTCGAGCCGGCGCTGCTCGCCAGCGTGGAGGAGCTCATCGACTTCGTCACGGAACCCGGCGCCTGACGCGGCCCGCGCCGGCTCCCGGACCCCCGCGTCACCAGCGCAGGTAACCCTGGACGTCGACCTTGAGGTAGGCGGCCGCGGAGGTCTTGACCCGCACCGAGCCGTCGAGTCCGACCGGCACGAGGACGGTGTTGGTCACGGTCCGACCCGACGCGAACTTGACCGTCGCATAGGGCGTCTCGGCCGAGCCGCTCGGATAGGCGGTGACGTACCCGGCCGCGG
Source organism: Monashia sp. HAY1-2A (assembly GCF_056755315.1). Lineage (NCBI taxonomy): Bacteria > Bacillati > Actinomycetota > Actinomycetes > Micrococcales > Intrasporangiaceae > Intrasporangium > Monashia sp. HAY1-2A. The sequence goes on along the minus strand of NZ_JBNDHY010000248.1, from coordinate 1,743 downwards.
TCGGTGACGCGACGGTGACGGTCAGGAGCGCCGCCCGGACGCCGGAGGCGGGGACGCCGGCCTTGCCGACGACGGGTACGAGGGGTGCCTGCCCTGCCGCGACCCGTCCGACGGGGTAGCCGAGGCCGGTCTGGCTGTCCAGGATGCGCGTCGGCCCGAGCGCCACCTGGTCGGCCCCGGTCGGCAGCCAGCCCACGACGTCGACGAGGACGTCGGTCTGGGCGGTGGAGTGGATCGTCACCGCACCGTTGGTGCCGAGGCGTGCCTCGACGAGACCCGTGGCGGCGCCGGCGGCCTCGTACCGCAGCTGGGGCGCGGCAGGGCGCGTCGTGCCGGCGGGCCACGTGGTGAGCCATCCGGCGGTCGTCGGGGTCGCGGCGGACACGTCGAGCAGCACCGCGGCGGCCCCGGTCGCCGGGATCCCGGCCTTGCCCGCGAGCGGCAGCGTCAGCGTGCCGCCGGCGGCCAGCCGGGCCTTGGGGGCGCCGAGGCCGGTGCGGGTGTCGAGGACCCGCGTCGGGGCGCCTCCCGAGACGTAGCCGCCCGTGGGCGACCACCCGACGAGGTCGGCCGACAGGTCCGTGGTCGCCGACGTGTAGAGCCGGACACGGCCGTCGGTGCCGACCTTGCTCAGCACGAGGGTGGTCGTCACCCCTCCTGCGGCGTACGAGACCGCCCGGGAGCCGGGCTGGGTCGTGCCGTCGGCGTGCGCCGTGAGGTAGCCGGCGGCGGCCGGGGCGGTGGTGTTGACGTTGAGCAGGACGGCGTCGACGCCGGTCGCGGGGACGCCCGCACGGCCGGTGACCTGGACCGTGACCGCCTTGCCCGCCTGCACCTTGGCCACGGGAGCGCCGACCCCGGTGCGGGTGTCGAGCAGCCTGGCCGGCGCGGAGACCTGCCAGGCACGGGTGTCGGTGGCCACCGTGGGACCCTGGTCCTTGAGGTGGATGAAGCCCTTGGGCCATCGTCCGCCGGTGAGCGTCACCCGGCGCCAGCGGAAGTCCCCGCCCCAGTTGTCCTCGGAGACGATGATGTCCGAGGCCGACAGGACCTGCTCGACGTAGGCGACGTGGCCGGTCGAGGAGTACGACGTGTCCCACCACGCGACCGACCCGACGGCCGGGCTCGTGTTCGTCTGCGCGGGGAACGAAGGGCCCCAGTTCGAGGCGTTACCGCTCAGGCTCGGCGGCTTCGTGTTCGGCAACCCGTTCTGCACGAGCCGGTAGGCGACGTAGTTGGTGCAGTTGTGGCCGGTGGACTGGCGCCACCAGCTCGTCGCGGCGTTCTCCTTGTAGCCCGCGTTCGGGTACCCGGCGGCCGCGCAGGGGTCGTAGCCCGTGCAGAGGACGATCCACTCGGCCGAGCGGGCCGGGGCCGCAAGCCCGACGCTCGTCAGGGTCGTCGCGAGCGCCGCGACGAGGACGGCCACGCGTCGACGCCACGGGCGCAGGGGTCGTGTCGTCGCCGCCACCGGGTCTCCCGTCCTCGCCGTCATGCTCCACGCAATCTAGGACACAGGGCTCACCGCGTCTCACGAATCCCAGAATTCCCACGCGACACGCGGGCCGGGATGCACGCGTTCCAGACCGTCGCGTGCTAGACGGCGGCCGACGTCAGGGCCGGCGGTGGCGGCGCCCCCGCGCGACGACACGGTCGATGACGCGCTGCTTGAACGGCGTGAAAGGTGGGCGGACGACGGCGGTCGTGTCGGGCGTCGTCGGGGTCTCGAGCACGGCCTTGGCG
>NZ_JBNDHY010000247.1:0-3562 GCF_056755315.1 Monashia sp. HAY1-2A | reverse complement strand
GGCCCCCTGGATTGCCCAGGGGGCCGTTCGAGCGCGTCCTCGGGGGTATGGGCGCGGTGCGACCCGAGGGACCTGCGACCGTCGGAACCGTGGGAGGGGAGCCCTGCCGACGGGGAGGTCCCTCGGGTCCTATGTCGTCGGGCGGGAGGGCCGCGTCAGCGGGTGCGCGGTGCCCGACGACGAGCGGGGTCGGTTGACGACGGTGACGGAGCGGTAGTCGGCGGAGACGACGAGGCGGCGCGCGTCGCCGTCGGCGAGGTCGAGAGCAACGGCCCACACCTCGGGCGGGACCGCGACGCACGTCACCGGACCGGAGTGGCGGTGACGGCGCCTGCGCGCCTGCCAGAACGGCGACGGCGGCTCCGTGACGACGACGACGGCGGTCGTGCGAACCTGCGGCATGACGTTTCCCCTTGTGCCCCTGAATCGCCTTGAGCCACGGTGGGTTTCACCGACTCAGATGGTCCCCTTGAGACAGCAACGATGCGCGCCGTCGCGGGGCCGTGTCTAGGGCCCGGACGCCCCGTCCCTGGGCTCGCCAGAACGCGCCCAGACGAGCCCGGGGACGGGGGCGCGACAACCACACGCACCCGTGGGCCCTGGTGCGCCAGAGGGGCCTCCGTGGCGCACCAGGGACGCGATAGGGACCGCGGGCCGGGCAGCACGACGCCCGACCCGCGGTCGAATCGGGTCGGGCGTCGGCGTCAAGGGTGGAGGGACCTGCCCGCGCGGCAGAGGACGACGCGAGACAGGTCCCCCCGGTGAGGTCGGGAGCGGCGAGAGCCATGAAGCGGGCGGGCGACGAGAGGAGTTGTCTGCCCAACTCCCGCGCGCTCAACCGACCTCGTCGGGCCTGGGCGACCTCGCCGTCCGACCCGCGCCGGCCCCCCGTGACGACTACCGAACGGGGCAAGGGGGGCGGCGCAGCGACGAGCTCGCCCAGACCCGAGGATCTAGCCGGTGCTCATGCCGGTCGTGGAGCCGGGGCCACCCTGCGCCAGGAAGACGGCTGCGGCTGCCTGCTGCGCCGCGTTGGTCGCCTGCGCCTGAGCGACGGCGACGGCGAAGGCAGCGACCTGCTCGGCGTGGACAGCCTCGGGCGGTCTCCCGCCCGTCCTCGGGTCGCGGTCGTCAACGGCGCTCGTGGGGCCGACGGCCTCGGGCTGCGGCTGCATGAAGGCGCTCATCCGAGCACCCCCCTCAAGGCCAGCGCCTCCGTCAGGCGACCGATCTTGCGTTCGACGGGACGAACTGCCTCGCGGGCCCGACGCCGGTCGTCCTGGAGCTCACGGCCACGGGCGAGCTCGGCCTCGATCTTCGCCCGCTGGGCCACCGCGGCGTCGCTGATCGTGTCCGGCGCGGACGTGTCGGCGGTGTGCATCGCGGACCAGTCCCGGTCGGTCAGGTGCGCGCCCTCGCGGGCCCGGCGGTACGCCTCGCGCTTGTCCTCGAGGTCCATCCGGTCGCTCGCCTCGATCAGCATCTCGCGGCGGGTCCGACCGTAGGCGCCGGACCAGGCCTCGCGGGGGTCGACGTGCTCGCCGCGGAGGGCTGCGGCCTCGAAGGCGGCGCGCAGCGCGTTCTGCTCGAAGCGGGCGACGCGCTCGGCGCGCTCCTGTTCGTCGATGCGGGCGCGGAACGCGTCGGCCGCCATCGCCTGCCGGTACGTCATGAGGGCCTGCGGGCTCATCCGTGCAGTGACGGGGTTGGCCCGGTTGGGGTCGTCGGTCCACCCGTAGCGCTTGACGACAGGCTCGGACTCGTAGGGGGTGGCGTTCTCAGCCATGGTCGGGGTTCCTCTCGGTTGGTGTGTGACTCGCCACCCTGGCGGTCACGCGGGCGAGCGCCGCGACCTGCTTCGGCCCCATCTCGTCGGTGCGCCCGTCGAGCTCGGCGAGCAGCCGGTCGATGCGGGACGCGCCCCAGCGCGCCTGGGCGACCCGGCGCGCCGTCTCGGAGTCCATCGCATTGCCCATGCGTCCGACGATACGCCGCCGGTGACGCGATGCCGAGGTGAAATCCAGTGTGCCAGTTGAGTTTTCGTGTCATTGCGTCGCACGGCGTCTCTCTCGCAGCGCATCACGCATCACGCGTGTCTCAGGCGAGGTCGTCGGGGTCGTAGTCGTCGGGCACCCGGTAGTCGCCGATGAAGCGCACGCCGTCGACGATCCGCTCCTCGATCGACAGCGACGGCCGTGGCTCGCGTGCGTACCGGGCTCGCCGAGCTCGCGCCGTCGCCTGCAGGACCTGCGGGCTCGTCACGCCGAACCGGTGGAAGAACTCACGCCGCGCCTCGACCGCTGCGGTGCCCTCGAGGTGGCCGAAGCGAGCATCGGCCTGATCGAGCAGCATCTCCATCTCGGCGTCGGTCAGGCGCCAGCCCATCGGCTCGCGGGGTCGCATCACGCGCTCCCTCGGGGCCGGTACACGCCGCGCAGCCCGCGTCGCTGGGTCCGCGTGCCCGCTGGGTGCCGCGCCGCGCCCTCGTCGCCGATCGGTACCCGCAGCGCCACGACGAGCCGCCCGAGCAGCACCCGCTGGAGCCGCAGCTCCACCAGCGCTGGGTGCGTCTTGCCCTCGACGAGATCGCCCTCGCGCTCGACGAGCGCCTGGAGCCGGTCGCAGGTATCCGCGACCCGGCACGCCTCCCGCAGCAGCGCGGCCTCGTGCTCCTCGAGGTGGTACTCGGTCACGACGGAGCGCCACAGCCGACGCCCCTCGGGTCCCAGGCCTCGCGGTGCCCGCGGCGGCGGCGCGTCCTTAGCGGGCTGCCGGAGGCGAGCGGCCAGCTCGGCGTCGCTGACGATCGACGTCACGTTGTCGTCATGCATGGTCAGTCCTTCCCGATGTATGGATGTGCGGCATGGTCATGCACCCCGGGCGAGGGCCGGTGCGCCACAACGGATCTCCGCCGCGGCCCTCGAGACCGGCTGCGCCAGAACGGCCCCAGGACGCCCCGTAGGGGTCGGGTCGCCCACTCATACGCGCCTGCGTCCCTGGGACGCCCAGAGGGGCCCTGGTGGGCCACCAGCGACGTGCCTGGGCGATTCAGAGCCTGACCCGTTGCGCCCTTCGACGCGCAGGTCGAGGGACTCCTACGCGTGCGGAAATGCCCGTCCCCCCGGGGGAGCGGCTCGGCCTCATGCATATTCATGCGTCACTCGCTCTCGCGCTCGTCGTCGAGGGCGTCCCAGTCCGGCAGCGTGTCGGGGTCGACGGTCCAGAACGTGTCGCCGGCAGGGCCGACGACGATGACGACGCCGAGCTTCACGCCTGCGTCGACGATCTTGCGCAGTGGTCGCTTGGACACGTGGACGTGCTCGACGAGGTCGGTCGACCTGACCCGCCCGCCGCAGGCGCGGAGGTAGTCGGCCAGCCAGGTCAGGGTCTTGCGCTCGAGGGACCGGGGGGTGATCTCCTGTTCGTGCCACGCGGTGCCGGTGATCTTGCGCCGGGGCAGCGTCGTCGTCGTCATAGGTGGTCCTCCTGGTCGTCCTCGTCTCGGATGATCCGGCCGGTGCCGGGTTGATAGTCAGGCTCGGCGTGCGGGTCGACCCAGTAC
>NZ_JBNDHY010000246.1:0-3552 GCF_056755315.1 Monashia sp. HAY1-2A | reverse complement strand
AGATGTGTATAAGAGACAGGGCTCTCCCCGCGCCGCCCGCCCCCGACGACGTTTCGCGCGCTTCTGACGTCGGCGCGTGACCTATCGCGCGCGCCGACACCGGATTGCGCGCCTCGGTCCCGCTCACCCGATGTTTCGCGCGCTTCGAACAGAAGCGCGCGAAACGTCACCAGAGGTCGGTGTGCATGATGTGGGCGGCGACGCGCTCACCGGTGGGCAGCTCGTGCGCTCGGGGCACCGTGCCGAGGACGGTGAACCCCAGGCTCTCGTAGAGGGCGACCGCACCGGTGTTCGTCTCGACGACGGCGTTGAACTGCATCGCGGCGAACCCGGCGTCGCGGGCCCAGGCGAGGGAGTCCGCGACGAGGGCCCGGCCGACACCGCGGCCGCGCACGGCGCTGTCGACCATGTAGCTCGCCGTCGCCACGTGGGACCCCGGCCCGGGCCGGTTGCGACCCATCTTCGCGGTGCCGAGCACGGTGCCGTCCGAGTCGTCGACGGCCACGGTGACGCGTCCGCCCGGGCCGTTCTCGAGCCAGGTCGCGCGCGCCGTCGCCTCGTCGAGGTCGACCGGGTAGGGAAAGGTGTCGCCGGCGCGCACGACCTGCTCGACGACGGCCCAGACCGTAGGCCAGTCCGCGTCGACGTACTCGCGCACCGTCACGAGGCGCCCGGGCTCGAGGCGTCCGGGCGCGGGCTGTCCGGGCGCGGGGCGTCCGTTCACGAGGCGTCCTCGCACGACACGTCCGGAACGTTGGCGTCCAGCTCGTCGAGCCAGGCCCCGGCCGACGCGTCCGACGGCATGCGCCAGTCACCTCGCGGCGACAGGGACCCGCCCGCGGCGACCTTGGGGCCGTTGGGCAGGGCCGACCGCTTGAACTGGTTGGCGAAGAACCGCCGCACGAAGACCTCGAGCCAGCGGCGGATCCTGGGCAGGTCGTAGGCGAGCCGGTCGGCGTCGGGGAAGCCGGGCGGCCACTCGCCGGCGTCGGGGTCGTGCCAGGCGTGCCAGGCGAGGTAGGCGATCTTCGAGGGCCGGTAGCCGCGGCGCAGCACGTGGTAGAGGGTGAAGTCCTGCAGCGAGTAGGGGCCGATCATGGCCTGGGTGCTCTGCGGCTTCTCGCCCTCCTTGGCCGGGACGAGCTCGGGGCTGATCTCGGTGTCGAGGATCGACAGGAGCGTCTCGCCGACGTGGTCCTCGAACTGGCCGGAGGAGACGACCCACCGCACGAGGTGCTGGATGAGCGTCTTGGGTACGCCGGTGTTGACGGCGTAGTGGCTCATCTGGTCCCCGACGCCGTACGTGCACCAGCCGAGGGCCAGCTCGGACAGGTCGCCGGTGCCGAGGACGAGGCCGCCGCGCTGGTTGGCGATGCGGAAGAGGAAGTCGGTGCGCAGGCCGGCCTGGACGTTCTCGAAGGTCACGTCGTAGACCTCCTCGCCGCGACCGAAGGGGTGGCCCATCGTGTCGAGCATCTGAGTGGCCGCCGGGCGGATGTCGAGCTCCTCCCACGTGACGTCGAGGGCCTCCATGAGCGCGATCGCGTTGCGCTTGGTGTGGTCGCTCGTCGCGAAACCCGGCATCGTGAAGGCGAGGATGTCGCTGCGCGGCCGGTCGAGGCGGTCCATCGCCTTGGCCGCGACGATGAGCGCGTGCGTCGAGTCGAGGCCGCCGCTGACGCCGATGACGACCTTGGGCCGCCAGCTGTCGGTCGACATGGCGCGCAGCCGCTGCTCGAGACCCGACACCTGGATGTTGTAGGCCTCGTAGCAGTCGAGGGCGAGCCGCTCGGGGTCGTCCGGCACGAACGGGAACCGGTCGACCTTGCGCAGCAGGCCGATGTCGTCGGTCGGCGGGGCCAGCTCGAGCTCGACGGTGCGGAAGCCACCGACGCGGTCGGCGTGCGCCCGGCGGTTGTCGTCGAAGGTGCCCTGACGCTGCCGTTCTTGGCGCAGCAGGTCCAGGTCGATGTCGGCGACCGACCGACGCGGGCCGTCGGGGAAGCGATCGGACTCGACGAGGAGCGCCCCGTTCTCGTAGACGAGCGTCTGGCCGTCCCAGGAGAGGTCGGTCGACGACTCGCCCTCACCACCGGCCGCATAAAGGTACGCGGCGAGGCACCGGGCAGAAGCACTGCGGCACAAGAGCTTCCGGTCGTCGGCCCGGGCCACCGTGATGGGCGAACCGGAGAGGTTGGCCAGGACGGTGGCGCCCGCGAGAGCCGCCTCGTGGCTCGGCGGGACGGGTACCCACATGTCCTCGCACACCTCGACGTGGAGGACGAACCCGGGCACGTCGGTGGCGCGGAAGAGCAGGTCGGGCCCGAAGGGGACGCGGTCGCCGGCGACCTCGATGGTGCCGCGCTGGTCGTCTCCGGCGCCGAACCACCGCCGTTCGTAGAACTCGCGGTAGGTGGGCAGGTAGGACTTGGGGGCGACACCCAGGACGCGACCGCGGTGCAGGACGACGGCGCAGTTGTAGAGGCGTCCGTCACGGTCGAGCGGGGCACCGACGACGACGAGCGGACGCAGGTCGGCCGTCGCCTCGGCGAGGCGCGCGATGGCGTCGTCGACGGCGTCGAGGAGGGGGTCCTGCAGGAAGAGGTCGTCGATCGCGTAGCCGGACAGGCACAGCTCGGGGAAGATCGCGAGCGCGACACCCTCGTCGTGCAGGTCGCGCACCTGCTCGAGCACCGCGTCGGCGTTGCGGGCCGGGTCGGCGACGGTGATCGGGAGGGTGCAGGCCGCGACGCGCGCGAAGCCCTGGGCGTACGCACTCCAGAAGTCCATGGCCCCAGTCAATCGCACCGCGGCTGTGACGCGAGCCTCGCCGGGAACCGGGTGCGTCGGGCACCCTGTCTCCTACACTTGGTAGTAGTCCGAGGCGGGTGCCGACCGACCCGGGAACCCGAGAGAGGTGACGACGATGAACACGACCGAGAGCCCGGTGCACGAGCTGCATCCCGAGGAGAGCTGGGAGTTCCTCCGCGCCCACGAGTTCGGGCGCCTGGCCTACCACCTCGCCGACGAGGTCCACCTCGTCCCGATCAACTACGCCGTCGCCGACCACCGGCTGCTGTTCCTCACCGCCGAGGGCAGCAAGCTGCTCGGCGTCGCCATGAACCGCGACGTCGCCTTCGAGGTGGACGACTTCGAGGACGAGCGCGCGACGAGCGTCATCTGCCGCGGTCGTGCCCACGAGCTGACCGGCGACACGACGTGGGCCATCGAGCAGCTGCCGCTTCGCCCGTGGGTCGACACCCCGAAGACGGTCGTCGTCGAGATCACCGTCGACGAGATCACCGGCCGTCGCTTCGACCTGCACCGCCCCTGGCTGCACGCGCGCGTCGAGCCCTGAGCCGACGCGTCCGCCCGAGGAGTGCGGACTTCCCGCACGGGTGCGTCACGCAGGACCCACCCCTGACGGAAGCCCGCACCTCTGGGCGTGCGGCGCATGTCTCTTATACACATCTCCGAGCCCACGAGACGCGTAGCAATCTGGGGGGGGGGTGGCCGGTTGGGAGAAGGAGGGGGGGGGGGGGGGGGGGGGGG
>NZ_JBNDHY010000245.1:0-3620 GCF_056755315.1 Monashia sp. HAY1-2A | reverse complement strand
TCCGTGAGCTGCTCGCCACCTCCCTGCGCTTCGCCGGTTTCGAGGTCGAGACGGCCGCCGACGGCACGAGCGCCCTCGCCATGGCCGAGGAGACCGAGCCTGACCTCGTCGTCCTCGACGTCATGCTGCCCGACGTCGACGGCTTCGAGGTGACGCGTCGCCTGCGCGACCGCGGCCGCCAGCAGCCGATCGTCTTCGTCACGGCGCGCGACGCCACCGGTGACAAGATCCAGGGGCTGACCGTCGGTGGTGACGACTACGTCACCAAGCCGTTCAGCCTCGAGGAGGTCATCGCCCGCATCCGCGCCGTGCTTCGCCGCACGAGGGGGGCCGTCGACGAGACCGCGACACTGCGCTTCCACGACCTCGAGCTCAACGAGGACTCCCACGAGGTGCGCCGCGGCGGACGCGTCATCGACCTGTCCCCCACCGAGTTCAAGCTGCTGCGCTACCTGCTGCTCAACCCCAACCGCGTGCTGTCCAAGCTGCAGATCCTCGACCACGTCTGGGACTACGACTTCCGCGGCGAGTCGGGCATCGTCGAGTCCTACATCTCCTACCTGCGGCGCAAGATCGATGCCGACGGCCCCTCGCTGATCCACACGAAGCGGGGCGTGGGCTACGTCCTGCGCGTGCCGCCGGAGACCTCGAGCTGACCCGACCCGACGGAGCCGACATGAACCCCGAGCCGGCGAGCGGAGCGCCCGACCGCCGCGCGCGTCCGACCCGTGGGCGTCGCCGTCCCTTCGGTCGGCTCCGAGCCCTCCCGCTGCGGTGGCGTCTGCTCGGCGTCGCGCTCGGCCTCATCCTCGTCGCGCTGTCGGTCGTCACGCTCGTCGTCAGCGCGCTCCTGCGCCAGTACCTCGTCGGCCAGTCCGACCAGGAGCTCGACGTCTACGCGACGAGCATCGCGCGCTACCAGGCCCAGGACCTCGTCCAGGGCAAACCCGTCCTCCCGAGCGGTTTCACGCTGCGCCTCATGCCCGTCGGGTCCTCCCGGACGATCAACCTCGGCGAGGCCGCGACGGAGGACGACTCGCCGCTGCTCCCCCGGCTCAACCCCGAGGACCCCCTCGTCGAGGACGGCTCGTCGTTCGAGGTGCCCTCCGAGGGCGGGGGCAGCTCGTGGCTGGCGATGGCGCGCTCGACGGCCGACGACAAGGCCACCTTCATCGTCGCGCTGCCGCTGCGGGGGCTGCAGAGCACCGTCCAGCAGTTCATCTGGTACGCCGTCGCCATCGGCGTCATCGTCCTGCTCGTGTGCGCGGCGCTGGGCTGGTACCTCGTCGGGCGCACGTTCCGACCGTTGACCCGCATCGAGGACACCGCCGCCCAGATCGCCGGCGGTGACCTGACCCAGCGCGTCGCCGTGCCCGACACCGAGGACGAGGTGGCCTCGCTGTCGCGCTCGCTCAACGCGATGCTCGGCCGCATCGAGCAGAGCTTCGCGGTCCGGGAGGCCAACGAGGCCAAGATGCGACGGTTCATCGCCGACGCGTCGCACGAGCTGCGGACGCCACTGGCGGCCGTCGGCGGCTACGCCGAGCTGTACCGCCAGGGCGCGCTGCCGACCGCCGAGGCCGTGACGGGGGCGATGGGCCGCATCGAGAGCGAGAGCCAGCGCATGAGCGGGCTCGTCGAGGACCTGCTCACGCTCGCGCGCCTCGACGGCGAGCGGCCGCTGGAGATCCAGACCGTCGACCTCGCGGTCCTCGCCGCCGACGCCGCGCAGGACGCCCGCACCATCGCGCCGGACCGGCACGTGACGGCCACCGGCATCCACGGCCCGATCGGTCCGACCGAGCTCGAGGCCGACGAGCGCCAGCTGCGCCAGGTCGTGACGAACCTCGTGACCAACGCGCGGCTGCACACACCGCCTGGTACACCCGTGGAGATCCTCGTCGGCCGGGTCGACACCGCCCACGTCGCCCTCCACGTCCGCGACCACGGGCCGGGCATCCCGCCCGAGGCACGGGCCAGCGTCTTCGAGCGCTTCTACCGTGCCGACACCTCGCGCAGCCGGGGCAAGGGCGGCGGCAACGGTCTCGGGCTGGCCATCGTCGAGGCGATCGTCGAGGCACACCGCGGCTCGGTCCGGGTCGAGGAGACCCCCGGCGGGGGCGCCACGTTCGTCGTCGAGCTGCCCGTCCACGCGACCCGCGAGCATCGCACAGGCGATTCCTAGGGACGCCACAACGCCGTCAAAAGCTGCCTCGATGACATGGGTACCAGGCAGGTACAGCCACATGAGGAGGAGCCATGACCCTGGCACCGGACAACACCCAGCGCATCCCCGAGGGCGCCGACTACTACAGCCAGGCCTCCCCGCCCGTCCCGCCGGCGTTCGGGCCGACCCAGCAGCAGACGCCTCCCCCGCCGCCGCGCCGGGACCGCCGGATCGGCCAGACGGCCGTGACCGCCCTCCTCGCCGCGGTCCTCGCGAGCGGCGGCACGTACGCCGCGACGCAGTACGCCGGGCACGACGGCTCGACGGCGAGCAGCTCCTCGAGCACGACGCAGAGCTCGAGCCAGGGCTCCTCGCCGACCGTCATCCAGGGCAACGCCTCGAGCCCCGACTGGTCCGCGGTGGCCAAGGCGGTGTCGCCGAGCGTCGTCAGCATCGACGTCACGACGCCGCAGGGTGAGGCCGCCGGCTCGGGCGTCGTCTTCGACAAGACCGGCCACATCCTGACGAACAACCACGTCGTCGGTGACGCGACGGGCGGCCAGGGACAGATCACCGTGACGCTGTCCGACGGGCGCACCTACAGCGCCACGATCGTCGGCACCGACCCGTCGACCGACCTCGCCGTCATCAAGCTCGCCTCGGTCCCGAACGACATCGTCCCGATCTCGGTCGGCGACTCCGAGGCGCTCAAGGTCGGCGACCCGGTCATGGCCGTCGGCAACCCGCTCGGGCTGTCGGGCACCGTGACGACGGGCATCGTGTCGGCGCTCAACCGCCCCGTCAGCACGAGCACGTCCGAGCAGAACCAGTCGCCGTTCGGCCAGCAGGGCAGTGCCGGCGACGAGGTCGTCACGAACGCGATCCAGACGTCCGCGGCGATCAACCCCGGCAACTCCGGCGGTGCCCTCGTCAACGCCAAGGGCCAGCTCGTCGGCATCAACAGCTCGATCGCGTCGCTGAGCCAGGGATCGAGCGGCCAGAGCGGCAACATCGGCATCGGCTTCGCGATCCCGGTCAAGGAGGCCAGGTCGATCGCCGAGCAGCTCATCAAGAGCGGCAAGGCCGAGCACGCCTTCCTCGGGGTGACGCTGCGCGACACCGTCGTCACCGACGGCCCGGCCAGGCGCGCCGGGGCCCAGGTGGCCTCGGTCCAGGGCGGGACGCCTGCCGCGAACGCCGGCCTGAGGAGCGGCGACGTCGTCATCGCCGCCGATGGCCAGCGCATCGACTCGGCCACGGCCCTCGTGGCCCAGATCCGCGAGATGACGGCCGGCGACAAGACGACGCTGACGATCGTCCGCGGCGGCCAGCGCCAGGACGTGCAGGTGACCCTCGCCGTCAAGCCCAGCTCGTCGAGCTGACCCGGACGCGGCGGCGGCCCGGGGAGCGTCGGGCCTGTCTCTTATACACATCTGACGCTGCCGACGACGGA
>NZ_JBNDHY010000244.1:0-3633 GCF_056755315.1 Monashia sp. HAY1-2A | reverse complement strand
GCGGGTACCGCCCCGAGCTTCGTCGTCGTCGCCTCGGTCGTGCTCGCGGTGTTCCTGCTGGGCTGGCGTGCCCTCGCGGGTGAGTCGTCGTTCGTGAGTGAACAGCCTTGCGGCTCAGAGGTACTGGCCCGTGTTGGCGGTCGAGATCGACCGGCCGGGCTCGGTGCCGTCCTTGCCCTTGAGCAGGGTCCGGATGTAGACGATGCGCTCGCCCTTCTTGCCGCTGATCCGGGCCCAGTCGTCGGGGTTCGTCGTGTTGGGCAGGTCCTCGTTCTCCTTGAACTCGTCGACGCAGCTGGTGAGGACGTGCTCGACGCGGATGCCCTTCTGGCCGGTGGTCAGGAACTCCTTGATCGCCAGCTTCTTGGCCCGGTCGACGATGTTCTGGATCATCGCGCCGGAGTTGAAGTCCTTGAAGTAGAGGATCTCCTTGTCGCCGCCCTGGTAGGTCACCTCGAGGAAGCGGTTCTCCTCCATCTCCGAGTACATCCGCTCGACGGCGGCCGTGATCATCGCCTCGATGGTCGCGTCCCGGTCGCCGCCGTTGACGGCGAGGTCGTGCTCGTGCAGCGGAAGCGACGGGGTCAGGTACTTGCTGAAGATGTCCCGCGCACTCTCGGCGTCGGGTCGCTCGATCTTGATCTTCGCGTCGAGGCGCCCGGGGCGCAGGATCGCCGGGTCGATCATGTCCTCGCGGTTCGAGGCGCCGATGACGATGACGTTCTCGAGTCGCTCGACGCCGTCGATCTCGGCGAGCAGCTGCGGCACGATCGTCGTCTCGACGTCGCTGCTGACCCCGGACCCACGGGTGCGGAACAGCGAGTCCATCTCGTCGAAGAAGACGACGACGGGCGTGCCGTCGGACGCCTTCTCGCGGGCCCGCTGGAAGATGAGCCGGATGTGCCGCTCGGTCTCGCCGACGTACTTGTTGAGCAGCTCGGGGCCCTTGATGTTGAGGAAGTAGCTCTTCTTGTCCGACCCGTCGGCTTCACCGGCCTGGGCCGCGCGGGTGGCGACCTGGCGGGCCAGGGACGCCGCGACCGCCTTGGCGATGAGGGTCTTGCCGCAGCCGGGCGGGCCGTAGAGCAGGACTCCCTTGGGCGGCTTGAGCGCGTGCTCCTTGAACAGCTCGGGGTGGAGGAACGGCAGCTCGACGGCGTCGCGGATCTGCTCGATCTGGCTGCCCAGGCCACCGATGTCCTCGTAGCCGACGTCGGGCACCTCCTCGAGGACGAGCTCCTCGACCTCGAGCTTGGGAACGACCTCGTGGACGAAGTTGGCGCGGCCATCGAGCGTCAGGGAGTCCCCGACCCGGACGTGTTCGTGGGTGAGCGGCTCGGCGAGGCGGCAGACGCGCTCCTCGTCACCGTGCGTCACGACGACGACGCGGCCGTCCTCGAGCTTCTCCTTGACCGTGACGACCTCGCCGACGCGCTCGTAGCCGTGCGCGGACACGACGTTGAGCGCCTCGTTGAGCATGACCTCCCGGCCGACGCCGAGCGTGGCGGCGTCGACGGAAGGGCTGACGGCCACCCGCATCTTGCGCCCGCCGGTCAGGATGTCGACGGCCCCGTCGGCCGGCTCGTCGACGACGACGCCGTACGTGCTCGGCGGCTGGGCGAGGCGGTCGACCTCCTTCTTCAGGGTGACGATCTGCTCGCGGGCCTCCTTGAGGGTGCGCACGAGACGCTCGTTCTGCGCCGACAGCGTGGACAGGCTCGTCTGGACGTGCGCGAGGCGCGCCTCGAGCTCACGCGTGCGCTGGGGCGATGTGCGCGCCGCGTCGCGGAGCGCCCGGACCTCGGAGCGCAGGGCGTCGAGCTCGCGCTGGCCGGCTTCCGGGGTGCCCGCACCACTCACGTCGTCGCGGTCTGGGTTGAAGACGTCGTCCGACATCTCGGCCTCCTCATCCGTCACTCGCACCACGTGTGACGTCTCGACCCTAACCCGCTGCGGGCCGATCTAGTCGGACGTTCCAGCCACTGACCGCCGCGCGCGCCGGATCGACTTGTCGCTCTTGACACGTTCACCGAGCGCCTCCGAGGTCCAGGCGTCGTCCGGGACGTCGGTGGAGGCGAGTGAACCGGAACCCGCCGACGGGTCGAGGCCGGGCCCGGCGGGCGCGGCGTCACCCGAGCCGGACTCACCGTAGGCGCCCTTGGCCGGACGTCGCTTGCGCTCGGGTGCGAGGACCCCCGGGGCGAGCCGGCGGGTGGTGATGAGGAAGCCCGTGTGGCCGTGCATGCGGTGCTGCGGACGGACCGCGAGGCCCTCGAGGTGCCAACCCCGCACGAGCGACTCCCAGGCCGATGGCTCGGTGAACCCACCGTGGGCCCGGACACCCTCGGCGACCCGGCTCAGCTGGGTCGTCGTCGCGACGTAGCAGATGAGGACACCACCGGGCACGAGGGCGTCACCGACGGCGTCGAGGCACTCCCACGGGGCGAGCATGTCGAGGACGACACGGTCGACCGTGCCCGGCTCGACGACGCTTGGAAGGGTCTCGACGAGGTCGCCGACGGTCACGGTCCAAGCCGGGTGGTCGCCGCCGAAGAACGCGCGTCCGTTGCCCCGGGCGATGTCGGCGAAGTCGGCCCGCCGCTCGAACGAGAGCAGCCGCCCCTGCTCCCCGATGGCGCGCAGCAACGACATCGACAAGGCGCCGCTGCCGACCCCGGCCTCGACGACCGTGGCCCCCGGGAAGATGTCGGCCATCTGGACGATCTGTCCGGAGTCCTTCGGGTAGACGACGGCGGCGCCGCGGGGCATCGACATGACCCAGTCGGACAGCAGGGGTCGCAGCGCGAGGTACTCCACACCTGCGGTGTTGACGACGACCGAGCCGTCGGGCGCACCGATGAGGTCGTCGTGACGCAGGAAGCCGCGGTGCGTGTGGAACTCACGCCCGGGTTCGAGGGTGATGGTGTGCAGTCGGCCCTTGGGATCGGTCAGCTGGACGCGCTCGCCGACCTCGAAGACGCCGCGTCGGCTGTACGCGGTTCCGGACGGGGCGGACTGGACGGCGTCGGTCATGGCAGCAGAGTCTAGGTGCCGGCGCGGCGCCCGCCGGACACCCGTCGGACCCGTGCCGCCTCGACCTCGTAGCGGCTCGACCGGCCGCCCGGGACCCCGAAGAAGCGGCGCCGCAGCGCACCCTCGACCTCGACGACGTCACCGGCCTCGAGGCGTCCGGCGGCGCGCCGTGGCACAGCCGCCCAGCAGACGACGTCGAGGGTGTCGACGCTGGCCGAGACGGCCCTCGCCGGGGGCCGCGGCACGATGACACGGAAGGTGGCGATGACGTCTCCGCTCGGCAGGACGCGCTCCTCCGCGGCCGCACCCACCCGGCCCCGCAGCCGTACCTCGTTGCGGGCGTTCTCGGCGGGGTCGGGGCTCGCGGCGCGGGTGCCGCGCTTCGTCGTCGTCTCGGTGCCCATGGATGCTCCTGCCGTTGGTCTCGTCGGGGTCCTGCGACTCCCTCGGCGGTCGCTGCCAGTGGTGCCGGGACGGGACCAGCCTGGGCCGCCCGACAGGGCCGAACCAGCGTCCCGGCCCGCCCTGTGGACGGCCGGACCCGGCGTCGCGGGGGTGTGGACCTGTCTCTTATACACATCTGACGCTGCCGACGACGGA
>NZ_JBNDHY010000243.1:0-3812 GCF_056755315.1 Monashia sp. HAY1-2A | reverse complement strand
GGCCAGGACGGCTCCTATCTCGCGGAGCTTCTGCTGTCGAAGGGGTATGAGGTCCACGGCCTCATCCGACGCGCGTCCACGTTCAACACATCGCGCATCGACCACCTCTATGTCGACCCCCACGAGTCCGAGGCGAAGCTCTTCCTGCACTACGGCGACATCACCGACGGGTCACGCCTGGTGACACTGCTCGCACAGGTTCGTCCCGACGAGGTCTACCACCTGGCCGCCCAGTCTCACGTGCGGGTCAGCTTCGACGAGCCCGAGTACACCGGTGACACGACCGGCCTCGGCACGATCCGGCTGCTCGAGGCGATTCGCATGATCGGCCTTCAGTGCCGCTTCTACCAAGCGTCGAGCTCGGAGATGTTCGGCGCCGCCCCTCCGCCGCAGAACGAGGAGACGCCCTTCTACCCGCGCAGCCCGTACGGGGCGGCGAAGGTCTACAGCTACTGGGTCACCCGCAACTACCGCGAGGCCTACGGGATGTTCGCCGTCAACGGCATCCTCTTCAACCACGAGAGCCCCCGCCGCGGTGAGACCTTCGTGACGCGCAAGGTCACCCGGGCCGTCGCGCGCATCAAGGCCGGGCTGCAGGACGAGCTCTACCTCGGCAACCTGGACGCAGTGCGCGACTGGGGCTACTCGCCGGAGTTCGTCGAGGCGATGTGGCTCATGCTCCAGCACGACGAGCCGCGCGACTATGTCGTGGCGACCGGGAGCGCGTACTCCGTGCGTGACTTCGTTCAGTTCGCGTTCGACCATGCAGATCTGGACTGGGAGAAGTACGTCCGCTTCGACGAGCGCTACCTTCGCCCGACCGAGGTCGACGCGCTCATCGGCGACGCGTCGGCCGCTGAGGCGACGCTCGGCTGGGTCCCGAAGGTCCACACTCCCGACCTCGCTCGCATCATGGTCGACGCCGATGTGGAGGCACTCCAGACCGAAGGGTCCCCGTGGGTCCACCGGGCGTGGGCGCATGACTGACGGCCGTTCGGTGCTCGCGGTCGTCCCGACCTTAGGCGAACGGGTCGACACCCTGGGTCCTGCGCTCGCCAGCGTGCGTGCCCAGGAGGGAGTCGACACGACGCTCGTCGTGATCGTCCCACCGACCGCGGATGAGGCGCGACGCATCGCGTCGGACTATGGCGCCGTGATCGTCGACGACCCCAGACGCGGGCTGTCCGCCGCCGTGAACGTCGGCATCGCGGCTGCCAACGGCGAGCGGTACTTCTCGTGGATCGGTGACGACGACGAGCTGCACCCGGGCGGCCTGCGCACGCTGGTCGACATGCTGGAGGCCGATGAAGGCGCCGTCGTCGCATTCGGTGCGTGCGACTACATGGACGACCGGGGGCAGGTGTTCGCCGTCAGTCGCGCCGGCAGGTGGGCCAGACGCGTGTTGGCGTGGGGACCGGACCTCATTCCGCAACCGGCCTCGCTCACCCGGTTGTCGGCGATGCGGTCTGTCGGGCCGTACGACGAGGGCCTGCGTTTCGTGATGGACCTCGACATGTTCCTGCGCCTGCGTGGTCTGGGTCGTTTCGTCAGCACCCAGGAGCGCGTCGCCAAGTATCGGTGGCACCCCGACGCTCTCACGGTCGCCAACCGCGACGTGTCGATCTCCGAGGGCGACTCCGTCCGGAGACGGCACCTCCCCAGCGCCGTCCGACCATTCGCCTTCGTGTGGGAGCGGCCGGTGCGGCTGGCGATCAACGTCGTCTCGGACCAGCTGTCGCGGCGGGCCCGCCGGAAGCGGCAGGCGTGAGCGGCGGCGACGGCGGAGCGCTTGACCGGGACGCGACGTTCTACGTCGCGGGCCATCGCGGTCTGGCCGGATCCGCCGTGTGGCGCCGGTTGGAACGCGACGGCTTCACAGATCTAGTGGGGCGCACCTCCGGCGAGCTCGATCTTCGTGATCGCGAAGCCGTGCTCGCCTTCTTCGAGCATGCGCGGCCGAGGTACGTCGTCATGGCCGCGGCCCGCGTGGGCGGCATCCTCGCGAACAGCACCCACCCGGTGGAGTTCCTGTCGGACAACGTCCGCATGCAGGTCAACGTCCTGGACGCCGCCCACGCGAGCGGTGTCGAGCGGTTGCTCTTCCTCGGATCGTCGTGCATCTACCCCAAGTTCGCCGAACAGCCGATTGCGGAGTCCTCCCTGCTCACCGGCTCGCTGGAGCCGACGAACGACGCGTATGCCATCGCGAAGATCGCCGGGATCATGCACATTCAGGCCATGCGTCGTGAGTACGGGCACCGATGGATCAGCGCCATGCCGACCAACCTCTACGGGCCGGGTGACAACTACGACCCGGAAACTTCGCACGTCCTCGCCGCCTTGATCCGGCGGTTCCACGAGGCCGTCCAGAACAACGCGTCGTCGGTGACGAACTGGGGCACCGGCTCACCGCTTCGCGAGTTCCTCCACGTGGACGACCTCGCCTCGGCAGTCGTCCACCTTCTCGAGACCTACGACGAGCCGGCTCCCATCAACGTCGGTACCGGACGCGATCTCACCGTCCGTGAGCTAGCCGATCTCGTTGCCCAGACCGTCGGGTTCGAGGGCCGCATCACCTGGGACACGAGCAAGCCGGATGGCACGCCGCGCAAGCTGCTCGACGTTTCGCGCCTCCAGGCGCTGGGTTGGCACGCCCGGATCCCTTTGCGCGACGGACTGGCCCAGACCTACGCCGCGTACGTCGAATCCCTGCGGACCCACTGACAGCTTCGCCTCTCAGCGTGCTGCGGTCAGTCGCGAGAGGCGGGAGTATCAGATGCCGCCGGGTGCCGCTTCGACTCGGCCTCCAGCCTCTGCAGCGCCGACTCCTCCGCGACGCGAAGCAGCTTCTTCTCGAGGCGTCCGACCTCCGCGGTCAGCTGGATCAGGATGAGCAGCAGGCCCACGAAGCCGATGAAGAAGAGCAGGTTCAGCGGTATGGCCACACCCGTGACCCGGGCTGCCCAGTCCAGGAAACCCGGTGCCAGGGCCATCAGGGTCGTGACGAGGCCTACAACCGTCCACGTGGCTGCGAAGCGCCCACGGATGTAGCGGCGCCGGACCATCTCGAAGATGGTGAGGACGATGACGGCCGCGCCCGCCAGGGCGAAGCCGAAGCCGCCGGTCATCGCACGGCTCCCGTCAGGACCGGCAGAGGTCGGACGAGCCCCAGGAAGATGGTGGCCACGGCACGGCCCGCGTACCCCATCGACGACAGCGTGCTCTGGCTCGGCGTCCCGCCGAGGCGTTGACGCATCGACACGGGCACCTCCACGACCCGCAAGCCTGCGCGCCGTGCAAGGACGAGCGACTCGACGGTGTCGCCGAGATACTCGCAGGGATAGTGCTGCGCGAAGAGCTCGACCGCTGTGCGCGAGAAGGCCCGGAACCCCGAGGTGGAGTCGGTCAGCGGCGCTCGGACGACGCGGCTCATGAGCCCCGCGACGACGCGCATAGAGGCGAAACGCAGCGCGTGCAGCTGGTACTCCTGACCCGAGGCGAACCTGCTGCCGATGACGACATCGGCCGTGTGCGTCGCCGCCACGAGGGCCAGTGCCTGCCCGGCGACGTGCTGTCCGTCGGCATCGACCTGCACGACGACGTCGTACCCGTGCTGGGACGCATACCGGAATCCGGTGCGCATCGCGCCACCCACCCCGACGTTGAACGGGTGGGAGGCGACCTGCACGGGAAACCGGCGTGCGATGGCGGCGGTGTCGTCGCGCGAGCCGTCGTCGACGACGAGCACGTCCGCGTCAGGGAGACTCTCGAGCACCTCGGCCAGCACGACGGCGATCGAGGCGCTCTCGTTG
>NZ_JBNDHY010000242.1:0-3953 GCF_056755315.1 Monashia sp. HAY1-2A | reverse complement strand
GCGCTGCTGAACGAAGCGCGCGAAACGTCGGTCCGGCGCGCAAACTTTGGCGCGCGGGAACCCTGGATCGCGCGCTCCGACGATCCGCCGCGGCGGACAGTCCGTGACGGATTATGCTCGCCACCATCTGGAGCCGATCACCAACGCGCACCACGCCCGAGCCCCCCGAAAGGCGGCCCACCCGATGACGGAACCGATGACGTCCGGCCCGGACCTGCGGCTCGCCGTCATCGGCTTCGGCCTGCGTGCCAGCCTCGTCCGGTACGCCCACCGCCCCGGCGAGGGCAGCCGCGTCACCGTCGTGTGCGACACGGCCGAGCGCGGACGCCGCGACGCCGCCGAGCGCGTCGAGGGAGTCCGCCTCGTCGACAGCCTCGACGAGCTGCTCTCGCCGCAGGTGCGGCCCGACGTCGACGCCGTCCTCGTCCTCACGCCGGACCACCTCCACGCGGACCACGCCGTGCGCACCCTCGAGGCGGGGCTGCCGACCTTCGTCGAGAAGCCGCTCGCGACGACCGTCGAGGACGCCGACCGCATCCTCGCGGCCGCCGCGCGCAGCCGCACCCGCCTCTACGTCGGGCACAACATGCGTCACCTGCCGGTGGTCCGGGCCATGCGCGAGGTCGTCGAGGCCGGCACGATCGGGGCCGTCAAGGCGGTCTGGTGCCGCCACTTCGTCTCGGCCGGCGGCGACTACTACTTCAAGGACTGGCACGCCGACCGCACCCGCACGACGGGCCTGCTCCTGCAGAAGGGCGCCCACGACATCGACGTCATCCACTGGCTCGCCGGGGCCTACACCCGACGCGTCGCGGCCGTGGGTGACCTCGCCGTCTACGGTGTCATCACCGACCGGCGCGACAACTCCGACCGGCGGATGGCGGACTGGTACTCGCTCGAGAGCTGGCCACCCACCGCTCAGCGCGAGCTGCACCCCGTCGTCGACGTCGAGGACATCTCGATGGCCAACCTCGTCCTCGACGGCGGCGTGCTCGCCAGCTACCAGCAGTGCCACTTCACGCCCGACTACTGGCGCAACTACACGGTCATCGGCACGAGGGGCCGCCTCGAGAACTTCGGCGACGGCCCCGGCGCGCGCGTCAAGGTGTGGACCCGGCGCACCGACACCTACCGCGAGGACGCCGACGAGGTGATCGAGATCCCGCCGGCCGACGCGACCGGGCACGGCGGCGCCGACCCGCTGCTCGTGGCCGAGTTCGTCCGGTTCGCCCGCGAGGGCGGTCCGACGATGACCTCACCGGTCGCCGCGCGCGAGGCCGTGGCGGCCGCGGTGTGCGCGACGGCGTCGCTGCGCTCGGGTGGCGGGGCCGTCGACGTGCCGTGCCTCGACGCGGACGTCGCGGGGTGGTTCGCGACCGGGCAGGCCTGAGGCCCGTCACCCTCGCCGGGCGCCGCCCTGAGCGGACCGGGTGCGTACCGGTCCGTCCGCCGCCCGGTGCAGACGTCGACGGTGGCCGTGGGCGGGGCCGGATAGACTGCGCCGCACAGTACCGGGCGTCGTCCGGCAGGCGCGGCGGCCGGGCCGGCACCGTCCACCGACTCGCCGGTCCCCGTACGGGTCGGCCCCTCGAGCAGCGAAGGAACCCCCGTGCCTCGACGCGTCGCCCGCCACGCAGCGGTCGCTGTCGCCGGGCTCGTCGCGCTGCTCGCGTCCGCCTGCACCGATGCCACGCCGGGCGCCGGCCCGACGGCAACCGGCACCGCCGTCACGTCGCGGGCCACGGCGCCCGCCCCGACGGAGACGACCCGGGAACCCCTCGTCGTCGACACCGTCTTCGACCACGCGACCCTGGACCCGACGCGCCAGTTCGACCGCAGCGGCCTGCTCGTGTCGAAGGCGGTCTACCAGACCCTGACCGACCTCGACCGCACCGACCCGACGAAGGTCGTCCCGGGCATCGCCGAGTACACCCTCTCGCCCGAGGGCCGGTGGCTGACCATGCGCCTGCGCCGGGGCCTCGTGTTCTCCGACGGCACCCCGGTGACCACCGACGACGTCGTCTTCACCCTCCAGCGCGCGCAGGGCCTCGGCGGCACGGCGTCGGCCATCCTCGGCACCGTCAACATCGTCAAGGTCGACGACCGCACCTTCACGCTCAGCTCGCCGCGGTCGAACTTCGCGCTGCCGGCGATCCTGGCCAACCCGGCGTTCGGCATCCTCAACTCGGCGGCGGTCAAGGCCAACGGCGGCGCCATCGGCCCCGGCGACACCGCGGCCCGCTACCTGTCGGGGCACTCGGCCGGCTCCGGTCCCTACGTGCTCACCTCGGCCACGTCGGGCCGGGTCACGCTCGCGGCGAACCCCGTGTGGACCGGCGCGCCCCCTGCCTTCTCCGAGGTCGTGCTGCGCGACGTCGCGCCCCGGGACCAGGTCGGGGACGTCCGGTCCGGACGCGCGGACGTCGCCCTCGACCTCTCACCGGCGCAGGCCGCGGCCCTGACGGCCGCGGCGACCGCCACCTCCACGTCCACCTCCACGGGCGGCACACCGGCCACCGGCACCGCGCCCGCGTCGGGCACGGCGGCGCCGGGGCCGGACGCGGCGACGGGCACGGCGACGGGCACGACGACGGGCACGACGACGAACGGGACGACGGGCGACGCGCCCCGTCCCGTCGCCGTCACCGCGTCGAAGTCCTCGACGCTCGCCTTCCTCTCGCTCTCGCGCAACCCGCGCGTCAACCGGTGGACCGCCGACCCGTCCTTCGTCGAGGCGGTGCGCAAGGGTCTCGACGTCGACGCCCTGGCCCGGGCCGCGGGCGACGCCCACCCGGCCGCCGGCCTCGTGCCCTCGGGCATCGTCGGCTCGCTCGAGGACGGCGCCGTCCCGACGGTGCCTCCCGCTCCGACGCACACGGGCGACTCCACCCCGACCGGCACCCCCGCCCCGCCCGGGGCGACGCCGTCGGCGCCCGGCACCGGCGACACGGGTCACACCGGTGGCACCGGCACGCCTGTCCCGGGTCGGACGGGTGCCTTCCCGCCGCCGACCGCCGTCCGCACCGCCGCACCTCGCGACCTCGCGGGCGCCCGTGCAGCGCTGCGTCGCTCGGGCTACCGCGGCGAGCCGGTCCCGCTCACCTATGCCGTCGACGTGCCGATCGCGGGCATCCAGCGCAGCACCATCGCGGCGCAGGTCCGGGACCAGCTCGCCGAGGTCGGCATCCGCGTCGTCCTCGACCCCAAGCCCTCGTCGAGCGCCCTCACCGCCTACCGGTCGGGCCGCAGCGCGTTCGGCCTGTGGAGCTGGAACCCCGACTACCCGGACCCGGAGAGCTACCTCGCCTTCGCCCCGGGCGAGCTCGTCGGCCTGCGCGCCGGCTGGCAGCGCGGCCAGGACGCCCTCGTCGACGGGCTGACCGAGGCGGCGCGCGAGTCCGTCGGTGACGACCGCCCGGGCGCCTACGCAGCCTGGCAGGTCGCGATGAACGAGCGGGGGCCGTTCGTGCCGCTCCTGCAGCCGATGACGCACGTGGCGACCGGGCCGCGCGTGCACCGGGTCCCGGCCAACCCGGTGTGGACCGTCGACCTCGCGGCCATCTCCTGACGCGTCACGGCACCCGTCGCTGGCACGCGTCCCGTAGCGTCGGGGCATGAGCACCGTCCCGCACGTGCGCGGCCTGCTCCTCGCGGCCGGCGCCGGCCGCCGCATGGGCGGCCCCAAGGCGCTCGTGCGCCGCACGCCCGACGAGCCGACGCTCGTCGAGCGGGGCGTCGAGGTGCTCCTCGCGGGCGGCTGCTCGGGCGTCACGGTGGTCGTCGGCGCCGCGGCCGACGAGGTGGCCGTCCTCGTCGGCAGGCTCGGCCACGACGTCGACGTCGTCCGCTGCCCCGACTGGGACGAGGGCATGGGGGCCTCGCTTCGGGCCGGGCTCACCGGCCTCGCGCGCGCCGCGCACGAGGGCGCCGGCGTCGTCGACGCGGTCCTCGTC
>NZ_JBNDHY010000241.1:0-3982 GCF_056755315.1 Monashia sp. HAY1-2A | reverse complement strand
GTGTGGGACTGACTGCCTAGTTGCGGACGAAGCACCGGAGTCCCGGGCTGTGGATGGAGTCGTCGAGCCGAGGTCTGTTCACGCCGGCCCGGGTACTGCTCGGTCATCGCGCCTGTTTGCCCCCGCGCGGAAACCGTGCGCCCTTCCTGGTCAGCATCGATGTGGTCTGGTCAACCAAGGTGTCGACCGAAGTTGGCCCAAAGACCATCGCGGGGTGGCGTAGCGCGAACTGGAGAAGGTTCGATGAAATCACGCGGTTCCAATAGCGCTCAGCATCAACCAGATCCGTATCGACGAGGGGGTTGTCCAGACTGACATCTGGCTCGCCCTCGACGATCATGTCGATGACCCACTCCTCCCCTCTCCGAAGCAGGGTTGGACCTAAGTCCAGTGTCATGCCGTCCCCGTCGCCGCTCAAGGAGAGCGGTGGCACTGCCTCGACCGATTCGCTAACGGGCACGAGCGGCGCCCCGGCTTGATCCTGAGAGGTCGAAGTGCGTCGAACCGGTCGCTAGAGATGTCGATGGGACCCACGTTTCGGAAGAGGACCGTAAGCATGTGGGGCTGTGTCAGCGCCCTTCCCTTGTAGTGCACGCTGAAGTCGGATAAAGCGGATCCTGCCACGTCCCCAGAGGGCGCCAGAGCGGTAACCCGCACATCAAACAGCAGCCGAGGACGACGCGTACCCCAGCGTCGAGCCCCCCATAGCGCTGTAAGCAGGGCGACAATAGCGATCGCGATGCTGATGACTTCTGTAGACGGTGGCCACGACATGAGCGGAAGTGTGCCTGATGGAGGCGGAGAACCGCGCGAATCGGTCGATTCCGGCGCAGGGCACGCGACTGGAGAGCCACCAGCCGCTGTACCTTTCCAGCGAGCGGCGGGATTCGAACTCGCGTATCAGCGTGGAAAGTCCGCCGACGCGAAGTCCGAGGCGGCATCGTGCTTGGCTAACAAGCCCGTGACTGCCCGCTCCAGTCCGGCGCCACCGGTTCGCTGTTGCACGTTCGTTGCACGGTGTGCCGCGCCTGTTGACGTGGTTCGCTGGCTTTGCCCGGGTAGCCTGCGCCGCATGGGCCAGAGGCATGCAGGCAGGGGAGCTTTGTGGGGCGCCGGAACCCTTCTTGTCGGCGGGGTGGCAGCCTTCATCTTGATCATTGCCTGGCGCGGACCTAGCGACACCGTCGGTGACGCGCTGGCGCCAGCTGCCCAAACTCTCCTTGCGGCTGTCGTTGCAGCATTCGGCCTGAGCCAAATCTCCATCGCGCAGAAGAGCGTCGAAGTCACCGAAGATCAAAATCGGATCATGCGCGAGGCCGCGCGCGACGCGACAGCGGAGGCGGAGCAGCGAACACGCGAGGCTGGTGAGGCACTCCTGCTTGCGAAGACCGAACGCCTTGACGCGTTTGCTCCGAAGGTGGCCCTTGTGGGGCGCGCGAGCTTCGCCGCGTGGCAGATTGAGGCCCTTTTTGAGGGGTCAGGTGAAGTCACGGAGAAGGTCGTACTTGGCGATGTCGAAGCCCAGTCACGGCACTATCGATACTCCGCCGTCGTAACGCTCAAGAGTTTTGACGAATCGCCCGTCAGGTGGGAGTCGACGCCACGGAGGGTGGGCGAGCCGTCCCGAGGGGTGCTCCTGCCGGGTGAGGAGCAACACTTCTATGTGGATGAGACCTATCCAATTGCGGTCTGGCACGAGCGATTTGAAATGTTCGTGGCCCAGAGCGAAGAGGAACGAGGAGGACGTGGGCTCTACAGGCAGAGTGTCACCGTTAGTGGCGCCTCCAACCTTGTCCGGGACACACACACCGTCGCTCTCTTTCCGCCGCCCTTGAGACGTGAGGGCGCTTACTACGTGCTGCAACCCGGACAACCGCACGTGGAGCCACTCGGCGACGTCGAGCGCGCTTACGATCCAAACCACCTCTAGGGGTCCTGTCCCTGCTCAGGAATGTCACCGCTTGATCAGGGAGAGCCACCGAACCCACAGCGGAGCACACGAGCCCGACGGAGCGGCCGGGTCCACGGTGGCCGGAGGCCATCACGCAGTGACGCGCAGCGCCGTGGACGCGGCCCGGAGTCGGGCGGATGATCAAGCGCCGGGTCGGCGGCTCGAAGGTCAGTTGGCTGGGGAGTGATCACGGCTTGGCCCTGGTGTCCCGGCTGGTGGCCGGTGAGTGGTGGGGGTGCGCGTAGGCGCGAAGCGCCGGAGCGCGGGGTTCCCTGCCGTGAGCCGGCCTGAGCCGGCCCGGTGGCGCGGCGGAGCCGCGCCCTTGATTCCCTAGAGCCGTGCCCAGCAACGCGACTGGCACAGGCAAACGGGGCGCTCACAAGCGCAGAGGCCAGGCGCCGTCGGGTGATGTGCGGCAGAGCGGCGCTTAGCGGGACGTGCATGAATGCGTACAGCCGGTTCTACCAACCGCGGCCGCGCTGCCGGACGTATTCAACCGTGTCTGCCGCAGCCTTTGAGGCCCGTTCGACGTCCCCGTCAAACGCGGCGAGCATCGGCCACTCCTCATCGATCTCGTGAGCGATCTGAGCAGCCAGTCCGTTCCCGTCTCGGTCGGATCGACTGTCCAAGATGAACTCCCCCATCCACGGCACGTGGCGTGATGGCGTCCGGGCGGGATCGCAAGCGACGTAAGACGCCAAGCATTCCAAGCGGTCGCAGGCCGCCGCGTAGGCGTCGTCGTCGGGCAGTTGCGTCCTCAGAGGCTCACGGCCGTCTAGGCGCAGCAACCGGCTCGCGGGATACAGGTACCGCGTGGATTGGCCCCACCTCGGCATGCCGTTGAGCCAATTGGGTTCCAGCAACCAGATGGGCCGCAGTACGTCGGCGGCGGGGCGCGGGGTGCGGTCATTGAACTGAGGGCGCCACGTCGGTTTAGTTAGCAGCTTTGCGAGGAAGTGCTCACGCTCCGACGCGATAGCCGCGATACCTGCGACCCACGTGGCGAGGAGCGCAGGGTAGTGACGGTAGGCGTCGAGGTACTCGTTGAAGGTTCCATCGATCCGCCCGCGGGCCGTCAGCAGCCGCTGAATGGCGTTAAGCCATACGCGATCGTGGGCTCCATCGTCGTGAAACACTCCGGTCGCGAGCAGGTGCAACAGGATGTCGCTCTCGCTGCGCATCGACGCTAGGGCGGTGTCGTAGGCCGGTGGCACATCCTGAGGGATGTAGACAGGGAACCGACCCTGGTCGGCGACGTGATTGACGATCCTGTCCGCCTCATCTTGGGCCATGTCCGTGACCTCGATCCGCCGCACCGGGTCGTGCAGGACGCGCTTTAACCGAGCCACCGCCATGTCGCGTGTCAAGGGTGGCGCGGTGAGCGTGTCGAGGGATTCGAGGCGTGCCGCAAGGTCGGTGAACAGCTCGTCGGCGGGCACGTTTCCGATGACGGCTCCGTCGTGCTGGGCAACGAGCCGGGAGGCCCTCTCGGAAGGCCGAGAGTATGCAGCCCAAAAGAAGGGGTAGCGGCGGGTGGCGCGCCGCTCCAGCGCGGCCACCAGAGCGTGATCCCAGTCGGCCGACCAGCCCGACACGATTAGCCCGTAGTCGTCGAATGCCGTGTCGAGCAGCTTGTCGTAGGCTTCCGGGTAGGTCGACAACTCGTCGACGGTGTTTCGCTGCTCTAGATCGAGGTAGTCACCGTGCAACTTCACGATTGTGACCCTCGAGTGCGCGAGCGGAGTCGCCGCGTGCACCTGCTGAGGCGTGTGGATCACCTGGGGCGAGATGCCGACATCGTCCAATGCTCTCTCCATGAGCCGGTCGAAGTTCGTCGTCAGGATGACGCGCACCGCTCCGCGTGCCACTAGCGATGCGATCGCACGGTGGGCAGCCGTCGGCCGCTTCATTCCCGACTCTTGGTCCGCCTCGGATGGCTCGAAGTACCCGGCGAGCAGTGCTTGGCGAGCCGCCGACGTCGCCGCGAGCGAACGCAGCACGTTGGAGTATCCGAGTGGCTGGCCGTCACCG
>NZ_JBNDHY010000240.1:0-3998 GCF_056755315.1 Monashia sp. HAY1-2A | reverse complement strand
GGCCAAGATCGTGCACATCAACGCCGACGGCGACCTGCCCGGCTACGCGACGCACGTCGTGCGCGGCCTCTACGACGTGACCGGTGGCGCGGGTGCCATGCGCGACCGCCTCGAGGAGATCTTCGCCGAGGTGTCGCACGCCATCGCCCGAGGCGCGCGCTTCGTCGTGCTGTCGGACCGCGACTCCGGCCGCGACCTCGCGCCGATCCCGTCCCTGCTGCTCACGGCCGCCGTGCACCACCACCTCATCCGCGAGAAGACCCGCACCCAGGTGGGCCTGCTCGTCGAGGCCGGTGACGTCCGCGAGGTGCACCACGTCGCGCTGCTCATCGGCTACGGCGCCGCGGCCGTCAACCCCTACCTCGCCATGGAGACCGTCGAGGACCTCGTCCGCTCGCGCCAGATCGAGGGCGTCACCCCCGAGAAGGCCGTCAGGAACCTCATCAAGGCCCTCGGCAAGGGTGTCCTCAAGGTCATGTCGAAGATGGGGATCTCGACCGTCGCGTCCTACCGCGGCGCGCAGGTGTTCGAGGCCATCGGCCTGTCGCAGGACCTCGTCGACCGGTACTTCACCGGCACGGTGAGCCAGCTCGGCGGCGTCGGCCTCGACGTCATCGCCCGCGAGGCGGCCGAGCGCCACGCCACGGCCTACCCGCCGGACGGCGTCCACCAGCCGCACCGCGTCCTCGACGTCGGCGGCGAGTACCAGTGGCGCCGCGAGGGCGAGCCGCACCTGTTCGACCCCGACACCGTGTTCCGCCTCCAGCACTCGACGCGCCAGCGTCGCTACGACGTCTTCAAGCAGTACACGAACCGCGTCGACGACCAGACGACGCGCCTCATGACGCTGCGTGGGCTCATGGGCTTCAAGCCGACCGGCGTCACCGGCCGGCTGCCCGTGCCGATCGAGGAGGTCGAGCCGGTCAGCGAGATCGTCAAGCGGTTCAACACCGGCGCCATGAGCTACGGCTCGATCTCCCAGGAGGCGCACGAGACCCTCGCGGTCGCGATGAACCGCCTCGGCGGCCGGTCGAACACGGGGGAGGGCGGCGAGGACTACGAGCGCCTCCTCGACCCCGAGCGCCGCTCGGCCGTCAAGCAGGTCGCCTCCGGACGCTTCGGCGTCACGAGCCTCTACCTGACGCACTCCGACGACATCCAGATCAAGATGGCCCAGGGCGCCAAGCCCGGCGAGGGCGGGCAGCTGCCCGGTCACAAGGTGTACCCGTGGGTCGCGCAGACGCGTCACTCGACGCCCGGCGTCGGGCTCATCTCACCGCCGCCGCACCACGACATCTATTCGATCGAGGACCTGGCCCAGCTGATCCACGACCTCAAGAACGCCAACCCCGCCGCACGGGTACACGTGAAGCTGGTCTCCGAGGTCGGTGTCGGGACCGTCGCCGCGGGCGTCTCGAAGGCGCACGCCGACGTCGTGCTCATCTCCGGCCACGACGGCGGTACGGGTGCCTCGCCGCTCACGTCGCTCAAGCACGCCGGGGCGCCGTGGGAGCTCGGGCTCGCCGAGGCCCAGCAGACGCTCGTGCTCAACGGCCTGCGGGACCGCATCGTCGTGCAGGTGGACGGCCAGCTGAAGACGGGCCGCGACGTCGTCGTCGCCGCACTGCTCGGCGCCGAGGAGTTCGGCTTCGCGACCGCCCCGCTCGTCGTGTCCGGCTGCGTCATGATGCGCGTCTGCCACCTCGACACGTGCCCCGTCGGCATCGCCACCCAGAACCCCGAGCTGCGGGCGCGCTTCACCGGCAAGCCGGAGTTCGTCGAGACGTTCTTCGAGTACATCGCCGAGGAGGTGCGCGAGCACCTCGCCGCGCTCGGGTTCCGCTCGATCGAGGAGGCCGTCGGCCAGGTCGGCAGCCTCGACATCGAGAAGGCCGTCGCGCACTGGAAGGCGTCGGGCCTCGACCTCACGCCGATCCTCAGCGTCGCCGACAACCCGACCGGTGGCACGCTGCACCAGTCGACGGCGCAGGACCACGGTCTCGACAAGGCGCTCGACAACGAGCTGGTGAGCCGGGCCCTGCCGGCCATCGAGAGCGGTGAGCAGGTCCGCTCGTCGATCGCGGTCCGCAACGTCAACCGCACCGTCGGCACGATGCTCGGCCACCACGTGACCAAGGCGCACCCCAAGGGGCTGCCGGACAACACCATCGAGCTGACCATGACCGGATCGGGCGGGCAGTCCTTCGGGGCCTTCCTGCCGGCCGGCGTCACGATGCAGCTGTTCGGGGACGCCAACGACTACGTCGGCAAGGGCCTGTCCGGTGGCCGCGTCGTCGTCCGCCCGGACACGCAGGCCCGCCTCGTCGCCGAGGAGAACGTCATCGCCGGCAACGTCATCGCCTACGGCGCGACGACCGGCGAGCTGTTCCTGCGCGGTGTCGTCGGCGAGCGCTTCTGCGTCCGCAACTCCGGCGCCCACGCCGTCGTCGAGGGCGTCGGCGACCACGGCTGCGAGTACATGACCGGCGGCGTCGCCGTCGTCCTCGGGGCCACGGGCCGCAACTTCGCGGCGGGCATGTCCGGCGGTGTCGCGTACGTCCTCGACCTCGACCCGCGACTCGTCAACGGCGAGCTCGTCGACCTTTTCCCGCTGCGCCCGGACGACGAGACGACGCTCCGAGGCCTCCTCGAGGGGCACGTGCGGTGGACCGGCTCGCCGGTCGCGCAGGCCCTGCTCGACGACTGGGCGACCGCCCGCGAGCGCTTCACGCTCGTCCTTCCCCGCGACTACCAGCGTGTCCTCGACGTCCGCACGCAGGCCGAGGCCGAGGGCCTCGACCCCGACGGCGCCGACGTGTGGGACCGGATCATGGAGGCTTCCCGTGGCTGACCCCCAGGGCTTTCTCAAGACGCGCGAGCGCGAGCTGCCGACCCGCCGCCCGGTCCCGGTCCGCATCCGGGACTGGAAGGAGGTCTACGAGGAGCAGGAGCGCAGCCAGCTCCAGCGACAGGCCGGCCGATGCATGGACTGCGGCATCCCGTTCTGCCACTCCGGCTGCCCGCTCGGCAACCTCATCCCGGAGTGGAACACGCTCGCGTGGCGAGGTGACTGGTCCGATGCCATCGAGCGCCTCCACGCCACGAACAACTTCCCCGAGTTCACCGGACGCCTGTGCCCGGCGCCGTGCGAGACGGCCTGCGTCCTCGGCATCAACCAGCCGGCCGTGACCATCAAGCAGGTCGAGGTCACGACCATCGAGCAGGCCTTCGACAGCGGTCTCGTGCGGCCGCTGCCGCCCGAGCGGCTCTCCGGCAAGACCGTCGCCGTCATCGGCTCGGGCCCTGCGGGTCTCGCCGCCGCCCAGCAGCTGACCCGGGCCGGCCACACGGTCGCCGTCTTCGAGCGCGCCGACAAGCCCGGCGGCCTGCTGCGCTACGGCATCCCCGAGTTCAAGATGGAGAAGTCGGTCCTCGACCGCCGCCTCGCGCAGATGGAGGCCGAGGGCACCCGCTTCCGCAACGGCGTCGACGTCGGCACCGACATCACGGGCCAGCAGCTGCGGGACCGGTACGACGCGGTGGTCCTCGCCCTCGGCGCGACCGTCCCGCGCGACCTGTCGGTGCCCGGGCGCGAGCTCGGCGGCATCCACCAGGCGATGGACTACCTCCCGCAGGGCAACCGGGCGGCACTCGGCGAGGACGTGCCCGACCAGATCCTCGCCACCGGCAAGCACGTCGTCGTCATCGGCGGCGGCGACACCGGCGCCGACTGCATCGGCACGGCGCACCGCCAGGGGGCTGCGTCGGTCACCAGCCTCGAGATCATGCCCCAGCCCGGTGAGGACCGCCCCGCGAACCAGCCCTGGCCGACCTACCCGATGCTCTACCGCGTCGCCAGCGCGCACGAGGAAGGCGGCGAGCGGATCTACGCCGTCAGCACGACCGAGTTCGTCGGCGACGACGACGGCAACGTCGCCGCGCTGCGCCTCACCGAGGTCGAGCTCGTCGACGGCAGGCTGACCCCGAAGCCGGGGACC
>NZ_JBNDHY010000239.1:0-4021 GCF_056755315.1 Monashia sp. HAY1-2A | reverse complement strand
GGAATGGAGACATTCGGAGCCGGTCCTGACGCCGTGGGGGACTGCTGTCCCACACTGTGCCGGTGAGCGACTCCGGCTTCGTCGACGAGGTCCCCGGACCGACGCGGCCACGACCGGGCGGACCGACCCAGCGCAGTCGTCCGCCCACGGCCCGAGCGCGGCCCGGCTCGGACGACGGGCCGCCGCGCGGCCGGCACCGACCGGGACCGGCGGGCATCGTCTTCGTCGTCCTGCTGCTCGCGTTCGTCGGCGTCGCCGGGTGGGCCTGGACCTCGCGCGTGCACGCCGACGACCTCGCCGCCTGGACCGCACTGGGCGAGACGGTCACCGAGATGGACCGCCTCCTGACGCCTCAGGGCCACGGCGAGGCCCCGCCGTGCCACGGCTCCGACGACGGCGTCCTGACCCGCACCTACCCGCCCTCGACCGGCCCCGCGGCCTCGCAGGTCGTCGGCTACCTCGAGCAGAAGGGGTGGGTCGCGTCGGCCCCGACGCCGCCGGCCCTCGCGCACCTGACCCACACCGTCGGCGGGCGCGCTCTGACCATCGACCTCGTCGCGCCGAGCATGGACCAGCTCGTCACGACGCTGACCGGCCGCAGCCCCGGCTCGGCCTTCGGCTGCCTCGGCCGCTGACCGCGTCCCGACGGGCCGCACGTGCGGCCCCGGCGCGACCCGGGGCGGCCGTCCACCGCCCGGACAGCCGTGTCCACGCCTCGGGACACGGGCCGACGTGACCGACGCGACGTGCCACATGGTGGGAATCTGCCGGGAACCCGCGTCCGGCGGTGCGACCCTAGGTCGCATGCGCGCGGTGAGCCAGAGCAAGAAGCTGCAGGACGTCTGCTACGAGATCCGCGGACCCGTGCTCGCCGAGGCCAAGCGGCTCGAGGAGGAGGGCCACCGCATCCTCAAGCTCAACATCGGCAACCCCGCCCCGTTCGGCTTCGAGGCGCCCGAGGACATCCTCGTCGACGTCATCCAGGAGCTGCCGCGCGCCCAGGGCTACAGCGACAGCAAGGGCATCCTGTCGGCGCGGCGGGCCATCGTGCAGCACTACGAGGTGCGCGAGTTCCCGCACCTCGGGGTCGAGGACATCTACCTCGGCAACGGTGTCAGCGAGCTCATCGTCATGGCGATGCAGGGGCTGCTCGACAACGGTGACGAGGTGCTCATCCCGGCGCCGGACTACCCGCTGTGGACCGCGGCGGCGAGCCTCGCCGGCGGCCGGCCGGTGCACTACGTGTGCGACGAGCAGGCCGGGTGGGCCCCCGACCTCGACGACATCCGCAGCAAGGTGACCGACCGCACCAAGGCGATCGTCGTCATCAACCCGAACAACCCGACCGGCGCCGTCTACCCGCGCGACGTCCTCGAGGGCATCGTCCAGGTGGCCCGCGAGCACGAGCTCATCGTCATGGCCGACGAGATCTACGACAAGATCCTCTACGACGGCGCGACGCACACCTCGATCGCCGGGCTCGCGCCGGACCTGCTCTGCCTCACGTTCAACGGGCTGTCCAAGGCCTACCGCGTCGCCGGCTTCCGGTCCGGGTGGCTGGCCATCACCGGCCCCAAGGAGCACGCCCGCAGCTACCTCGAGGGCCTCGACATCCTCGCCAACATGCGGCTGTGCGCCAACGTGCCGGCCCAGCACGCCATCCAGGTGGCGCTCGGCGGCTACCAGTCGATCAACGAGCTGATCCTGCCGGGGGGTCGCCTCCTCGAGCAGCGCAACATCGCCTGGGAGATGCTCAACCAGATCGACGGGATCTCCTGCACCAAGCCCCAGGGCGCCCTCTACCTCTTCCCGCGCCTGGACCCGGCGGTCCACGACATCCGCGACGACGAGAAGTTCGCGCTCGACCTGCTGCGCGAGCAGCACCTGCTCGTCGTGCACGGCACCGGGTTCAACTGGGCCACGCCCGACCACTTCCGGCTCGTCTTCCTGCCCCGGGTCGAGGACCTCGAGGAGGCCGTCGGCCGGCTCGCCAAGTTCCTGTCGACGTACTCGCAGTGACGGCTCCGGCGGACCTCAGCGCGAGGTGACCCACCACTTGAGCAGCAGCCCGAGCACGACACCCCACACGACCGTCGTCAGCAGCCCGAGGCCGATGCCGAGGAGTGCGCGGCCGCGTCCGTTCGGCTCGCGTCGGGCCAGGCTCAGCCCGCCGAGGGCGAGCGCGAGCAGTTGCGGCACGAAGAGGAAGCCGACGACGACGCCGGCGAGTCCCGCGGCGACCGAACCCCCCGCGAGGGGCGTGTCGGACAGGAGTCCGCGGCGGGGCGCGTCCTCGGCGTCGGCGCCCTCGACGTCGCGGGCCCGCGTGTCGTCGGGACGATCCGCGTCGGTCACGCGTTCAGCCTAACGATGGACACCGTGACCCGGCCGCGACGCCGTGCCCACCTTCTGCCCTCGACCGCGACCGCGGCCGCGGTCGTGGCCGTTGCCGTGGGGACGCTCGGTGCCTGCGGCAGCGACGCGCCGACGCTGCAGGACCTTCCGCCCGACATCGCCCGCGCCCGCCCGGGGATCACCCAGGAGGAGGCGCGCTTCGTCCTCGACGCCCGCAACCGTGGTGTGACGATCACGGCCGCGACGCTCGAGGACGACCTCCAGACGGGGACGACGACGTGCTGGGCGCTGAAGAACGGCGGGGTCACCCTGCGGCAGATCGCCGTGGACGACGCGGGCAAGGCGCTCGGCAACACCGGCGACGCGCTTCGCACCAAAGAGCTCATGGCCGCGGGCGTCAACGCCTTCTGCCCCGACCACGGCGACGAGATCGTCCAGCTCGGCCTGCCGTGACCCGGACGGAATACCCCGACCGGGCCGGTCGGTTGGCACCCTCGTGAGCTCCTCCCGCACCGCGCCGACCGCCCAGCTGAACATCCTCGACCTCGTCCCCGTCGCGGAGGGCGGGACGGCCGGTGCGGCCATTGCGGCGACCGTCGACATCGCGCGGCACGCCGAGAAGTGGGGCTACCAGCGGTACTGGATGGCCGAGCACCACAACATGCGCGGCGTCGCCTCGAGCTCGACGGCGGTGCTCATCGGCCACGTCGCCGACCACACCGAGACCATCCGCGTCGGGGCCGGCGGCATCATGCTGCCCAACCACGCCCCCTACGTCGTCGCCGAGCAGTTCGGGACCCTCGCCACGATGCACCCCGGCAGGATCGACCTCGGGCTCGGCCGTGCGCCCGGGACCGACCCCTTCACGACCCGCGCGCTGCGCCGCAACGAGGCCGCGGCGATGAACTTCGCCGGCGAGGTCGAGGAGCTGCTCGGCTACCTCGGCGACCCCGACCCCGACGCCCAGGTGCGCGCGGTCCCCGGCGAGGGCACCCACGTCCCGGTCTGGATCCTCGGCTCGAGCCACGGCGGTGCCCAGGTGGCGGCCGCGCTCGGCCTGCCGTACTCGTTCGCGTCGCACTTCGCGCCGGCGGCGCTCATGAGCGCGCTCGAGGTGTACCGCAGCCGGTTCGTGCCCTCGACGCTGCCCGGCGGGCTCGACGCGCCGCGCACCATGGCCGGGATGAACGTCATGGTCGCCGACACCCAGGCCGAGGCCGAGCGCCTCTACACCAGCGTCCTCGCCCGGTTCCACAGCATCGTCACCGGCCGCCGCGGCGGCGTCACCAAGCCGGTCGGGGACATCGACAGCCTGCTGTCGCAGTGGAGCCCGGCCGAACGGCAGGCCGTCCTCGACATGACACGGGTGTCACTGGTCGGCACGCCGGACGCCGTCCGCGACGGTCTGGCTGGCTTCGTCGAGGCCACCGGCGTCGACGAGGTGGTCGTGACGTGCGGCGCCTACGACCCGGCCGACCGGATGCGCACCTTCGAGCTGCTCGCGGACGCCTGGCTCTGAGCACCCGAGCTGCCGACGCCCGGGCCCGCCCGCGGACCCGACCCCTGCCGTCCCACGACCTCTGAGAGGCTGCACCCCATGACCGAGAGAGACCCCAAGGACCTGCGCCGCGTCACCCTGACCCGCGACAGCGTCGGCCGCTACACC
>NZ_JBNDHY010000238.1:0-4073 GCF_056755315.1 Monashia sp. HAY1-2A | reverse complement strand
CTTCTCGAGCGTGCTGTCCCTGATCAATCGCAAATGAGCACTTCAGAATGGTGACGCCACTGAGACAGTGGTGGAACAGGGTTCAACCAGTGCCACTTCATTGCTAGAAGTGGCACGTCGAGGCACAATGGGCTACATGAGACTCCAGGTTGGCGCCATGTCCGCGTCCTTCCACGTTGGGGCCAAGGGTCGGGTTGTGCTGCCCG
This sequence comes from Monashia sp. HAY1-2A, assembly GCF_056755315.1. Classification (NCBI taxonomy): domain Bacteria; kingdom Bacillati; phylum Actinomycetota; class Actinomycetes; order Micrococcales; family Intrasporangiaceae; genus Intrasporangium; species Monashia sp. HAY1-2A. The sequence continues at coordinate 3,867 of NZ_JBNDHY010000238.1, read as the reverse complement.
CCGCGGTTCGTCGCGCCGCGCACGTGGAAGAGGGCGACGAGGTCGTGGCTCGCGCGGACGGCGACGGCCGGGTCGTGATCGAGACCGTGAGCTCGATCCGTGCGCGCGTCTGGGCCGCCGCCCCCGAGGGGTCCGGCGTCGACACTGAGGCCGATGTCCGCGCGATGCGCGACCAGGACCGGCAACTCGAGCATCGCCGCGCTGCTGATAACGCGGTCGCGCTTCGGACGGAGCAGCAAAGTGCCGAGGCGGGCGCGGCTCTACTCGCCCATCTCGGCCTGTGAGCGCCACTGCTCGCAAGGTGGTCTTGGATGCGTCCGCCGTGCTGGCTTGGGTGCTGCACGAGCGGGGTGCGACCACGGTCGACAAGCTCCTGACAGTCGGTGCAGTTCCTGCGCCAGTGATGGTCGAGACGCTCTACCGCGCGCAGGAGCGCGGGCATGGGCAATCCTGCCAGGAGCTGCACGATGACCTGCTGGCGATGGGCCTGACCGTAGAGCCGATCATCGACGAAGACACCGTGCGCGCCGCAGAACTTGTTGCGCAATCCCGTAGGGACGCTAGCGAAGACTCGCTCTCTCTGGGAGACGGACTGTGCATCGCGGTTGCGGAACGGCTCGGTCTGACCATGACGGGCAACGACAAGTACTGGGCGGGCGTAGCAAGCACAGTCAAGTTCATGCCCTTCCGATGAGCCGCTGGTCGCCACTGCGGTCCTCCCTTCCGCCTCCGGCTTGCCGAAGGCGAAGACCGCAGGGACCGCACGCGCATCCCGCCGACGAGCCCGCGGCGCGGTGCCGTTGGAGGCCCCGCATCAGGAGGCGCCGTGGGTCAAGTCACCCATCCGCGTTGGTTGCCTAACAGGGCCTCGTTACAGCGAGGGTTGCAGCGAGGTTTCCAGCGAGGGTTTCAGCCATGCCCCCATCCCCCCAAGCCCTGAGGATGCACAGCACCGGGATTGTGGGACGACCCGGGGCCCTGCTCCTTCATCGCGCCCTCCCACACCGCGGTCAGAGCGTCACTTCGTTCACACGTGCCCGCACCGGGGGCATGTCGACGCGGGGCAGGCGAATCGACCAGTGCGCCCCGACGCGGAAGGGCTCTTCAAAAGATGGTCACAGGCCACCGCTTCCAAGGGTCCCGCTGCTGGCGCACTGCCGGCCTGCGCGCTGTCCGATCAAGGCGCGATTGAGGGCGGCGACGCTCGACCGGCCATGCCTCCATCGACCGCAGCGTCGATGCCTCGGTGCGCATTGGCCGGCGCGGCCGGTGCTGAACGAGGGCTCAGCGATGGGTCTGGGCGCCCGACCCGGCGCGGGACGCGCTCGGCAATGTTCTGGGGGCTTGTGCAGATCGCGAGGGCGAGACCGTCGGCGGCGGGACGCACATTCCTGGGGGCCGGGTCCATTGCGCCCACCCGAGGCTCCTCGGCCTTCTTGCCGTCAGCCTCATCGACGGCACGAACAACTTGGCTCGAGGCGTCCAGGCAGCGGGCCACGTGGTCGGGCGTCGGGGCGAGCGATGCTCGGCCCGACGCCCGATCATGACTCACACTTGCAGGTTCGCGGGAGGCGCAACCTGCCCCGCCCCATCAGCGTGGGCCGGGAACTGGCCTCGAGCATCGCGACGGTTGCGCATGCGGCGAACGGCAGCGATGCCGAGCAGTGGCTTCAGGACTGCACCCCAGATCAACGCGATGATGCCCGTGACAAGGATCGGAATGCCGGTGTCGACGTGCCACAAGATGGACGTGGGCATACCGAGCATCGAGGGAAGGACGAGCAACGCGACCGCGCCCCACAGGAGGCTGACGATGCCGGCGACGGTCACTCGTGTTACCACCCACTTGACCTGGTAGTTCCGGGTCGTGGAACCGTTGGTCCAACGGCGCAGCAGGATGATCGAGCGGACGATCGCCAGGACTTGCAGGATGATGAGGATGACCAGGACCTGGACCAGCAACAGGGCTGTGTTCGCCAAGTTCGGGACGGGCTTGGGTCCGGGCACGTTCAGCAGCTTCGCCATGATGCCGTCGGCGACGCGGTCCATCGCGGGGTCGAGGTCGTTTGCGCCGTTCATCAGGACGACGACGCCCCACTTCTGCTGCGGTTGAAGGACCATCGTCGAGTGGAAGTCGCCGGTCTCCCCGTTGTGCCCCAGGATGGGGATGCCGTCGAGCTGTCCGGAGATCCACCCCATGGCGTAAGAGGAGTGCTCAGAGATTTTCGCTGCCCCCGTGTGAAGTTGCTCCATGCTCGTCGGCGAGACGAGCTCGACGCTCTTGTACCGGCCACCGTTCAGGTTCGCGATCAGGTAGTGGGTCATGTCCTCGAGGCTGGAGGACAGCAGCCCGGCCGGCGTTGTCGCCCTGTTGTCCAGGAGGCCGCCACCGGGCTGGCGCCGGTCGTACCAGAACTGGTGACCTGTCGCGAGCCCCGCAGCGCGCGCCTCAGAGGGGAAGGCGTAGGAGTGCGTCATCTGCAGCGGGCGGAAGATGTGGGCCTGCACGTAGTCCTCGTATGACTGCCCGGAGACTGTCTGCACGATGAGCCCGAGCACCGTGTAGTTGAGGTTCGAGTACTGGTAGGTGGTGCCCGGCTGCGAGCTCAGATCCACGTCTTTGGCGGCCCGCACCACGTCCTCCAAGGCGCTGCCACTCTCGTCGACTTGGTACATGTAGGTGAGTCCGGACACGGTGGAGAGTCCGCTGGTCTGGTTCAGCAGCTGGCGGACGGTGATCTTGCTCGAGGCTGCCTTGTCGGCGACTTGGAACCATGGGAGGTACTTCTGCACCGGGTCATCCAGGTGGACGGTGCCGGCGTCGACAAGCTGCATCACGGCAAGGGCGGTGAACGACTTGCTGTTGGAGCCGATTTTGAACGGTGTCGTCTCTGTGACGACTCGGCCGTCGTCGCTGGCTTCGCCGAACGTCTTCACGTGGAGCACTTCCGTGCCCTTCACGATGCCGACTGCAGCGCCGGGAATGTTCATCTCGTTCAGCTCGTGCTGGGCGAAGCTGTCGATGTCATCGAAGTTGACGTTCGATGGGGTGGCTGTCGCGGCAGCCGAGCTTCCGGCGGCCGGGTGGTGGACGGTTCCGGCGTAGCCGTCCGGGGACCTGACTGCGAGCGTCATCGCGATGATCGCCAGGACGGCAATCGCCCGCAGTACCTTGATTTTTCTGGACATGCTTTCCTCTCTGGGCAAGGCGGCCGAGGCCGTCGACCTGTGAATCGGCCGGCGTCTGACCGGCTTCAGGCATGAGTTGAGACACCAGTCGTGTCGCCTGCGAACACGGGCCGACGGATACCGACCGGCGAAGCAGTCGCCGCCCTGTTCACTGCTCGACGGTCAGCAGGTTCGCGTCCCTTTGCGGTAGCGCGGTCCGAGGCGAACGAGAGGCGCACGGAAGGCGGACGGGGAAGCCGGCTTGCCTTGCGTGGTGTTTGCGGGGTGGTTGGCCTCGGGGTCGTTTGGTGTGGGTGCGGGTGTGGTGTCGGGTGGTTAGGGGATGACCAGGACCCAGGTGGTGGGGTGGCGGGTGATGGTGTCGGTGGCGCTGGGTTCCAGCAGGGCGCGCAGGCCGGTGCGGTGGTTGGCCCCGAGGATGACCAGGTCGGCGTTGAGGGTGTGGGTGTGCTGTTGGAGCAGGGTGGGGATGTCGGTGTCCTCGCCGTGGATGACGGCGCCTTCGGCGGTGATGCCGCGGGTGTGCAGGGTGTTCACGGCGGTGGTGACCAGGGCGGAGGCGGTGCCGGGGGTTTCGGTGTCGGTGTCGGTGTCCAGGGCTGCGGTGTCGGGGTCGATGTGCACGACGTGGACGGTGGCGCCGGTGGCGTGGGCGATGACGGTGGCGGCGTCCAGGAC
>NZ_JBNDHY010000237.1:0-4192 GCF_056755315.1 Monashia sp. HAY1-2A | reverse complement strand
TGTCCTACACCACGTTCGCGTTCTCGAACCTCGACCTGTCCGCACGCACGCTGTCGGGCAACGGATCTGTGCAGGCCAGCGTCGACGTGACGAACACCGGGTCGCGGGCGGGCGCCGAGGTCGCGCAGCTCTATCTCGGCGTTCCGGCCAGCGCAGGTGAGCCGCCCAGGCAGCTGAAGGGCTTCCAGAAGGTCCACCTGCAGCCTGGCGAGACGAAGAGGGTGACGTTCGACATCACCGCCCAGGACGCGTCGTACTGGAACACCCCCGCGCAGGGCTGGACGCTGGCAGCCGGCAGCTACACCGTGCACGTCGGGGCCTCCTCGCGTTCGCTACCGCTCACGGACACGTTCAACGTCGGGCGCACCGTGACCAACGGAACGCAGTACACGACGGTGAAGGCCCCGACGTTGGCCATGCCGGGTTCCACCATGTCGGTGACCACCGAGTTCACGAACGGCGCCACGGCTCCGGTGCGTAGTGCCGTGACCGCGCTCACCGTGCCGCGCGGCTGGAAGGCCACCGCGCAGTCCCCGGCGAGCTTCGCTCAGGTGAACCCGGGACAGACGGTGTCGACCACCTGGTCGGTGGCCGTGCCTGCCGACACGGTCGGCGGTCCGGGGACGGTGTTCGGCGCGACGAGCTTCACCGGCTCCGACCGCCGCCCGCAGCCGAGCGGGTCCGCCACGGTGACGGTCGGCTACCCCACCTTCGCGGCCGCGTACGAGAAGGTCGGCGTCACCGACGACTCCGCCACGGCCTTGGGCAACTTCGACGGCTGGGGACACAGCTTCTCGGCGCAGGCGCTGGCCGCCGTCGGTGTGACACCCGGCAGCACGGTCACCGCCGGGACGTCGACGTTCACGTGGCCGGACGTCCCGGCCGGGAAGCCGAACGAGGTCAACGCCACCGGGCAGGTCATCGCGATGAACGGCTCGGGCACGCAGCTCTCCCTGCTCGGGGCCGGAGCCGGTGGCGGGGTCCAGAAGGGACAGCTCACCGTGACCTACGCCGACGGCACCACATCGGCCGCGACGGTGTCCTTCTCGGACTGGTGGGCGAACCAGGCAGCGGAAGGGGGCGCGCTCGCGGCGACCACGGCGTACCTGAACCAGTCCGACGGCACGCGGGTGAACCAGCCCGTGAGCCTGTACGCCGCCACCGTCCCGCTCACCGCGGGCAAGCAGGTTGCGTGGATCACCCTGCCCACCAACCAGAACATGCACCTCTTTGCCGCCACCATCGGCTGACCCGGAACGCCCCGCCCTGCACGGCGCGCGAACCGGCGCCGTGCAGGGCGGGGCGGGGAGCCTGACCCCACCCGACCCGAAGAAGGAACACCCATGAGCCACCCTCGCAGCACCATCGAACCTCCACCGCCCAGCCCCGGCCGTCAAACTGTGCCCGCTCGTCCCCATCGCCGTTCACGCGTGATCACCAGCAAGCTGTGGGTCGTACCGGCGCTCGGCTGCCTGCTGCTGGGCACCGTGGGGACACCGGCCTCGGCCGACACCACCGTGCCGCTCCAGGCGGCCGCCGGCTCCGGCGACGCCTGGGTGCTGAGCACCACCGACCCGTCGAAGAGCTATGCGCCGACGTTCGTCGGCAACGGCTACCTCGCGGCGCGGGTACCGGCGGCAGGTCAGGGATTCAGCAGCACGCCCATCACCACGCAGTCGCAGCTCGCGGGCTTCTACGGCCTCTCGGACACCAAGATCGAGGAACGGGCCAGCCTGCCGACCTGGACCACACTGCGCTTCGGCCGCAGCGGCGACGGCCAGCCGCCGGCGATCGACCCCGCCACGGACGGCGGCGCCACCAGCAAGTACCAGCAGTCGATCGACTTTCGCACCGGGGTGCTGACCACCTCGTACGACTGGACCTCACCAGCTGGTGACACCACGAGCTTCACCTACGAGGTCAGCGCCAACCGCGCGGACGGCCATCTGGGCACGGTGAGCCTGCGGGCGGTGCCGCACTGGAGTGGAACAGCGGTCGCCGTGGACGCGTTCGACGGCCGGGGCCTGGCCAAGGCATCCGCCACCGACCCCCGCGTGGACGGCAGGACGGGGGCGCTGTCGGAGACCGTGATGTCCAAACGGGAGCTGGTCACCGCCGGACTGAGCTCGGTGCTGCGCGTCGACGGGAAGACCGTGCCCACCCAGGCGATCCCCGCGGCCGAGGACGGCACCGCCGGGCAGAGCGCGACCTTCCCGGTCCAGGCCGAGCAGCCGATCCAGGTCACGAAGTTCGTCGGCATCGCCTCGAGCGTCGACACCGACCGGAAGCTTTCTGCCGCGACCCCGCAGGAGGCCGCCGCGACCACGGCCGCGCGTGCCGCCAGCAACGGCTACCCGAGCACGCTCGCTCGCAACAACCAGGAGTGGGCACGTCTGTGGCAGTCCAGCATCTCGATCCCCGGTGACACGGCCATGAGCAGGCAGATCAACGCGTCCATGTTCTACCTGCTCACCAGCATGCGTCCCGGTGTGACCTGGAGCGCCAGCCCGGGCGGGCTGTCCTCGGACGGCTACAACGGTCACGTCTTCTGGGACATGGAGACCTGGATGTACCCGGCTCTCCTCGCCCAGTACCCCGACATCGCGGTCGGCGCGAACACGTACCGGCAGAAGCTGCTGCACCCGGCCAACCTCGCCGCCGCACAGCTGTCGACGTCCAGCCACCCGATCAAGGGCGCGAAGTTCCCCTGGGAGAGCGCGCTGACCGGCTCGGAGCAGACGCCGCCGCCGTGGCCCATGGGCGAGTCCGAGATCCACATCAACTCCGACATCGCCCTGGCGCAGTGGCAGTACTACCAGGCGAGCGGCGACACGGCCTGGCTGCGCGACAAGGCGTGGCCCGTCCTCAAGGGCATCGCCGACTACTGGGCCACCCGCGCCGTGTCGGACGGGTCCGGCGGGTACGACATCAACGACGTCATGGGCCCGGACGAGTACCACGACAACGTCAACAACAGTGTGACCACCAATGCCGGCGCACAGGCGTCCCTGCGCATCGCGACCGAAGCGGCACAGATCCTCGGCCTGACCGCCGACCCGGCGTGGAGCAAGGTCGCCGACGGCCTGAAGATCCCGGTGGACACGACGCTGAACATCCACCCCGAGTTCGACGGCTACGCCGGCCAGACGGTCAAGCAGGCCGACGTCACCCTGCTGCAGTACCCCTGGAATGTCCCGATGCCGGACGCCGTGGCCCAGAACGACCTCGACTACTACGCCGCGCGCACCGACTGGAACGGCCCCTCGATGACGGATGCCATCGCCGCCATCGACAGTGCCGCCATCGGCTCCTCGGGCTGCACGACCTACTCCTACCTGAAGAGCAGCGCGACGCCGTTCCTCACGGCGCCGTTCGACCAGTGGTACGAGAGCCGCAACGGCGGGGCGTTCAACTTCGCCACCGGCCAGGGCGGGTACCTGCAGGTGTTCCTCTACGGGTTGACCGGGTTGCGCTGGGGAACCGACGCCGTCACCGTGGATCCGTTCCTGCCCACCCAGCTGCCCGGCGTCGACGTCACCGGCGTGAAGTGGCACGGCAGCACCTTCGACATCTCCGTCGGACAGCAGAGCACGACCCTGACCCTGCGCTCCGGGGCCCCGGTGGCGGTTCGCGACGGCTCCGGCACGGTGCGCCGGGTCTCCGGCGCCACGCCGCTGCAGCTCCCGACCCGGCACCCGGCGCCGACGGCCCAGCCGTCCAGCTGCACCGGACCGATCACCTCGGCCGCTGCGCCCAGCCGATGCGTGGACATCCAGTGGGGCAACACCAGTGACGGGACGGCGCTCCAGATCTGGGACTGCAACGGCAGCCCCGCGCAGGCCTGGACGCGTCCCGGAAACGGCACAGTGATGGCCGCCGGCAAGTGCATGGACGTGCGCGGCGGCTCCGATGCGGACGGGACACCCGTGCAGATCTATACGTGCAACGGGGGCTCATCGCAGCAGTGGACGTACGAGAAGGACACCGGTGAGCTGAAAGCGTTCGGCAAGTGCCTCGCGACCCTGGACGACGGCACGAGCAACGGCACCACGCTCGTGATCGAGACCTGTGACAGCAGCACGAGCCAACGGTGGAACCTGCCGGCCTGACCCCTACGGTCGCGGCTGTGCGGCGCCCCTGAGCAGGTGCCGCACCTGTCTCTTATACACATCTGACGCTGCCGATGACGGAG
>NZ_JBNDHY010000236.1:0-4193 GCF_056755315.1 Monashia sp. HAY1-2A | reverse complement strand
TCTTCGCCGTGGTCTATCTGCTCAGCTACAGCGCGGCGACGTTCCCGAGCCTGATCTCCGGCGAGCTGTCCCACACCGTGCCGCTGCCAGAGATCGTGATGGGGTACGGCGTGTTGGCGCTCCTGACTGCACTCATCACCCTCGTGGCGGTTCGCGACCCGCACGACGAAACCGGCTAGCCCGCGTGCGCACTTCGTGAACTCTCCTACGGCCGAAGGGAACCGCGTTGCACTTCACCGGCGACGCCATGGCATGACGTGACGCCTTCTGCTGCGCAAGCCAATGTGAGGGTCTTCGCGCGGAGCCGGTGGCAGGTCCAACCCCCAGGCATCTCAACGAGCGTTGTCGAGGTTCTTCTCGGCGCGGTCGCGGATGCCCTGGAGCATGCGTCGCATCATCGGGTAGTCGGCGAGCTCCATGAGCGCCAACGTGACCGGCGCCAACGGGCGGTGCCACTCGTACAGCGTCCGAAGCCGCGCGACCACCCGTGTCCGCCCCGGCCCGAGCTCCTCCAAGCGCCAGGCGAAGGTGCGGTTCGGGGTGCGCCACAGCAGCCACGACGGCTCCACGAAGCCGTCGACCACGAAGGCAGTCCGCTCGGAGGGGTAGGGCACCATGGGCAGCCACTGACCCACGTGGAGGTCTTGGAGCTGGGGGACCACTTCACGGAGGCTGGGGCGCCCGAAGTTGTCCAGCAGGTCGGCGGCGTACCACCCGGCCCGGCGGTAGCCGACCTGCACGAGCCAGGGCCACACGTGCTCGCGCGCGGCCTCGATGGTGATCGCCCGGGTGGTGCAGTACTGGGCCCGGGGAAGCAGGTCGTCCCCCGGCATGTCCGATGCCACCTCGACCTCGGTTGCGCCCCACGTGAGGTGTCGGCGCCGGTGCGCCGGAGCGCTCAGGATGCGCGGCAGGTCCTCGAGTGCGTCCCTGAGCTGTCCGCGCAGCCCGGCACCGATGCGTGGAGGTTCCCACGAAGCCGGCCCGTCAGGGCCGCCGGAGCCGACGGCGACGACAGGCACGGCCCCGCTCCGCCTCTGCGGGGACACTGCCTTGCCTGCCTGCTCCATGACGAAGCCCTCCCGGTCGAGGTGGATGCCTGGTCGGTGCGCCGCACCGCGCGGCAACCTCCACCTCCCCGACCACCTGGGGAAGCCGGGTGTGACAACTGGCGACGCTGCCTTCAGACCGTGCCCGGTCCCGGCTTGCGGTCAGCCGGGGCCGCAGGCAGGCGCGTCACCCGTTCCCCGGGCCTCCAGACGAGGTGGTAGTCCGTCTGCGCACCCGAGGGGCCGTCCGCCCGCTCGTGCCAGCCCGCCGACTCGCGGCGCGCCAACGCGCACTCCAGCGTCGCTCGGGCCGCGAGCGTCGCTGCCCGAAGATCGAAGGCGACCGCCGTCCCGGCGGCGGGCGCGGGCCCCGGACGCCGGCCGGGGCGCATCGCCCGCTCCTCAACCTCGAAGACCACTGTCAGCGCAGACAGGAGCCCGTCGCGGTCCCGTCGCGGTCCGGCATGCTCGGTCATGACGGCGCGCACCCGCGAGAGCAGGGCCGGTCCGTCCTGGCTGCCGACCGACCGAGCGGCAGCGTCCACGCCGCGCTCGGCCACCTGCACGGCTGCGCGCTCGGCTGCACGCGACCGCTTCGCGCTGGTGAAGCCGGCGCTGGACACCGCGGCCGAGAGAGCAGCCAGATCGAGCCCTCCACGCTCCGACGCGGTGCCGTGGCCCTCCGGGCAGCGGGCGCCGCCCACGCCTGCTGCCAGCTCTCCTGTCACGAAGAGGCCAGCGACGTCCGTCGCCCCGTCCCGGGAGCGCACGCGCACGCCGCCGAGGGTGCGGCTGGTGGCCGGCGCGACCTCGAACGGGTCCTCGGTGATGTCCCGCGACTGGTGCCGCGAGACGGCGGCCGCAAGCGCGGGGAGCGCCGAACGGACGGTGCTGCTCGGCAGGTGCGAGAGGTCCATCCAGACGCCTCGGTCGGTCGAGCCGCGGCCGTGCCTGATCTCGTCCCAGGCCGCGCAGGCGAGGCGCTGGTGCGGTGCGTGCTCGAGGAGGGCCGGCTCGTGGCGGCTCATGAACCGTTCGCCGCGGTTGTTGAGCAGCCGCGCGCCGAGGACCGTTGCGTCATCGGCCACCACGCCCACCACCGTGCCGCCTTGGTCGAGCAGGCCGAACGGGTGGAACTCGACCATCTCAGCGTCCTGCACCGCGGCCCCCGCGCCCACGGCCAGGGTCAACCCGTGGCCGTCGTGGCCCGGCTCGCGCGGCGTCGACCTGCTCCAGACCCGGGAGTGGCCGCCGGTGGCGAGGATGACGGCGTCCGAGCGGAGGCGGTAGCGGGAGCCGTCCGCGAGGCTGAAGCCGTACGCACCGAACACCGCACCGTCGTCGACGAGCAGCGCGGTGACGTGCACGGCCGGCAGCGTGGGGACGCGCAGCCGTCGCGGCTGCTGTGTCGACACCGCATCCATCCGCGTGCCGCCGGGCTCGTCGACCAGGAGCGAGGAGATGCCGCGATCGGACAGACCGACGGCCGCTCGACGTGCAGCGGCCCCGGAACCGATGACCAGCACGGATGTTCTGATCTGGTGCTCGACTGGCACACGGACTCCCGGGTCGTCACTGGGCTACCTGCTGCCCGACCGGGGGAGTGTCCCTGTTGTGACAGGACCGGTAGCCTCGGCGCGTAGACGCCAGATGCAGGAGCCGACCCACGCATGAGCGCCACCCCTCTGCCACGCATCCTCGGACGCCGCCGGGAGCGTCGAGTGCTCGACACCCTCCTGGGCCGGCTGCGCGCAGGGCACTCGAGCGTGCTCGTGCTTCGCGGCGAGGCCGGCGTGGGCAAGTCGCTCCTTCTCGAGCACCTCGTCGCGCAGTCCTCGGGGCTGGCCGTCACACGTACGCAGGGCGTCGAAGCCGACATGGAGATGACCTTCGCGGCACTGCAGCAGGTCTGTGCGCCCTTCTTCGACGAGCTGCCCCGCCTGCCTGTCCCGCAGCGCGATGCCCTGACTGTCGCCTTCGGAATGGCGCTCGGCCCGCCCCCCGACCGCTTCCTCGTCGGGCTGGCCGTGCTCTCCCTGCTGACCCGGGCATCGGAGTCGCGACCGGTCCTCGTCGTGGTCGACGACGCCCACTGGCTCGACCAGAGCTCCCTGAGGACTCTGGAGTTCGTATCTCGGCGGCTGCTCGCCGAGGCGGTCGCGGTCGTCTTCTCGGTGCGGACGCACGAGGGTCGGGACCTGCTCGTCGGGCTGCCCGAGCTGGCCGTGGAGGGCCTGCCCGAGGAGGACGCCGGCCGGCTGCTGGACGGTGCGATCGAGGGACCGTTGGACCCGGCCGTGCGCTCCCGGCTGGTCGCCGAGACGCACGGCAACCCGCTCGCGATCCTGGAGCTGTCCCGTGGCCGTACTGCGGGCGAGCTGTCCTACGGCCTGGACCTCGAGAGCCACGAGGGGCCGTATGCCGGCAGGTCGGCCCCCGACGTGGCCGCAGGACGATGGTGGGCTCCGACGAGCGCCTCGGCCCGGCACTCGCGGTTGTCCTCGATGGTGACCGAGGACTTCCGGCAACGTGTCGAGGCGCTGCCCGACGACACGCGAACCCTCCTCCTGCTCGCAGCGGCCGAGCCGGTCGGCGACCTGAGGCTGCTGGTCCGGGCGGCCGAGCTGATGGGCGTGCCCGTGGATGCCGGCCCGGCGAAGACCGCCGGGCTGATCAAGTTCGGCAGGCCCGTGCAGTTCCGGCACCCGCTGGCCCGTTCGGCGGCCTATCTCGCCGCTGACCCCTCCGAGCGCCGGCGCGCCCACCGGGCTCTTGCCGATGCGACGGACAGCCGCGACGACCCCGACCGCCGCGCCTGGCACTCCGCCATGGCCGTCGACGGAGTGGACGAGTCGGTGGCTGCCGACCTCGAGGCTGCTGCCGAACGTGCCCGGCAGCGTGGTGGTCTGACAGCCGAGGCGGTCCTGCTGGAGCGTGCTGCCGAGCTCACGCCCGACCCATGGGTGCGTGGTCGCCGCGCCCTCTCGGCGGCCGAGGCGCACTTCTCGGCCGCCTCGGGGGAACGAGCCGGCGAGCTGGCCTCCCTGGCCGACGTCTGTCCGCTCACGCCGCTGGACCGCGCGCGCCTCACTCGCCTGCGGTCGCGAGTCCTCTTCAGCCGCAGCCGCACCGACCAGGCGGTAC
>NZ_JBNDHY010000235.1:0-4163 GCF_056755315.1 Monashia sp. HAY1-2A | reverse complement strand
TCCGTCGTCGGCAGCGTCAGATGTGTATAAGAGACAGGGGTGGGCCTGGGCGATCGACCGTGACGTCTTCGCGTCGGGCTCCGAACGACCGAGCACGAACCAGCGGATGGAGATCCGCGCCGCGCTCGAAGCCGTCACCGCCCTCAGCGGACCCCTGGTCGTCGTCAGCGACTCGACCTATGTCGTGAACTGCTTCCGCGACGCGTGGTGGGACGGATGGCTCACGCGCGACTGGACCACTTCGCAGAAGAAGCCGGTCGCCAACCGTGACCTGTGGGAGCCGCTGGTGATGGCCGTCCGGGAGCGCGGCGACGTGGCCTTCCAGTGGGTCAAGGGTCACTCCGGCCACGAGATGAACGACCTCGTCGACGAGCTCGCTGTGGCGGCCAGTCGCAACCTCGACTAGCACCGCCGGTTGCGGACGTCGCGGATGCAGGTGTGGAACGGCCGCACCTAGCCCGGGAGGTCGGACTCGCTCATGCCCTCGGCGTGACCGGGGGGCCATTGCACCAGCTCGATGCGGTAGCCGTCGGGGTCGGTGACCCAGGACGTCCAGAACACCTCCGAGCCATCGGGCGAGCTGGGCGGTTCGGCGGTCACTCCCCTGGCGGCGAGGCCATCGACGGTCGCGGTCATGGACTCGACCTGGATGACGAGGTGGTGGAGACCCTGGGGATCGACCCGGCCCCTGTCGGGACTGTGGACGAGCTCGAGGGTCACGAACTCGTCACCGGGGAGCTTGAGCATCGTCAGGCTGCCGAACTGCGTCTGCGGCACGGTGCCGAGCACGGTGTAGCCCAGGGCGGTGTAGAACGCGAGCGAACGCTCCAGGTCCGCGACCTGAAGCCCGACGTGCAGTGTTCTCATGGGCCGGTCCTGTCCATCGCCGGTGGCGCCAACGGGGAGATCGCCTGTCAGGGGCTGGTCGTCGCCGTGGCCGGCGTCGTGCTGGTTGTCGGCGCGGGGACGCTGGTGCTGGTCGTCGCGGTCGTGCTCCCGGCGGCCTGCGCGCTGCTCGAGCCGGACGTGGCGGTCGGAACGGGCGCCGTGCTGGTGGGTGCAGGCTCCGAGGTGGGCGTTGTCGTGCTGAGGCTCGGTGGGGCGCTGGTGGCCGAGGGGGACGCGGGCGTGGTCAGAGGTGTCGTCGCCGGAGGCGTGCTGGACGTCGGGGACGAGGTCGCCGTGGTGGGCGTCTGGCTGGGGCTGCCCTGCGTGCCGATGAGCGTCTGGATCTGGCTCTGGAACTCGAGCAGCCGGGCCCTGACCTGGTCGAGGGGCAGGCCCTGGATGGTCGCAGCGAACGCGGTGATCTGCGTCCAGAGCGCGTCGAGGCGTTGTCGCGTCTCAGGGGAGAGCTGGGCCGGCACGGTGAGGACCAGCTGCTGGGCCAGGGCGTAGGTCAGGCACTGGACGCAGGAGTAGTTCACGGCACCGGCGACGTTCTGGGGGATGGCGATGTTGGCGCTGCCGGTGATGAGGACGACCTGGAAGGCCACTGCCACAGTGGTGCACCCGGTGCAGCTGGCGAAGGCGTAGGCCTCGTTCGCGTTGGTGACGCTGGTGCCGTCGGCCCAGACGAGGGCGAAGGCGACGTCGTACAGGGTGGACCCGTCCCTGGTGTTGACGGCGAGTGCCTGGTTGTCGCCGGGGCCCGGGGCGGCCGGCCGGTTGAACGGGAAGACCCAGGCCGGCTGTGCGGAAGCGCCCGCGGTGGTCTGGGTGGTCTGGCCGTTCTGGTTGTCCTGCCTCGGGATGAGGACGAGGGCCAGCTGGGGGTGCTCCCGCGTCGGGGGCGTGGAGGTCGAGGCCCACACCGAGGGTTGCGACTCGATGATCTGGCCGTCCTGCAGGCTCGGCGTGCCCGTGATCGCGTACCCCGCAGATGCCACGGCCTGGGTGAGGGTGCCTCGTTCGAAGGGCTGGACGGGCCGGTAGCGGTTGGCGTCGGGCCACCATGCGTACCCGAGGCCGGCGACCACGGCCGCTGCGACGACACCCGCGACGACGCGACGCCCGGGGTGGCCCGCGGTGCGGCGCCAGACCGTGGCACTCGTGGTGCGCACCAGGCGGGCGAGCAGGAGCAGGGAGCCGAGGACCGGCAGGGCGATGGCCACGACGGCCAGGACCCGGACGGTCACCCCGAGGGCGTCACCTCCCGCCCAGTCGACGGCAAGCGCGTGGGACTGCCGGCCCAGGGCGGCCCAGGCGGTGCCGAGCACCCGGGGGAGCGCCAGCACCATCATGACGAGCGTGAACGCCAGCAGCGGCACGATGCACAGCACCCAGGCGGTGACGACGACCCGTGGGCCCCGCCTGAGCGCGGCCACACGGGGGTCGGTCCGGCGTCCGGGCCACAGGCTGAGCAGGATCGGTCCGATGCGCGCGTAGAGGTCCGGGACACCGGTCAGGTCTGCCAGGACGTGGTAGCCGTCGAAACGCACCATCGGAGCCAGCTGGCGGACCATCTGGAGCAGCTGTGCCGCAAGGATGAGCAGGATCGCGTCCCACCCCGTGCCGGCCCAGACGACGAACATCGCCACGCTCACGATGGCGTTGAAGTAGAGCCCGCCGAGGTCGACCCGCAGTCGCCCGGCCCGGCCGAGGCGGTAGCTGTCGGTGACATCGGTGTAGAACGCGGGCCACACCAGGTAGAGACCGGTGCCCATCGCACCCGGCGTCGCGCCCCCGTACCGGCAGGCGGCGGCGTGTCCGAACTCGTGGAAGCCGGCGGACAGGATGGTGATCGCGAAGACGACCACGAGCAGCAGGGGCTGGTCGAAGGCTTGGTGGGTGGCCGAGGCAAGCCCCTTGGTGAACAGCACCCACGCCGAGATCACGGCGAAGGCGAGGACCACCGGCACGACGACCACCGGTGCGAACAGCACCGCGAAGGGCGTCGTCAGCCGTCGCGTCACGCGCGGGTCGGAGACGACCCACCGGAGGCGCAGGGCCAGCAACGGGTTCGACCGGTGCGCCGGCGGTTCGGAGCCGTCGGCGCCCCGAACGAGGCCGAGCGGCCGTAGCTGGGAGACGACCAGGCCCCGCACGTCGGTGGCACCGACCCGACGGCCGTACTCGGTGCTGACCGCCTCGGCGACCTGCGCGAACGTGCGCCGACCGTCGATCGTCTTGAGCACCAGGTACAGCAGCGGTGTCAGCTGGACGGTCTGGCCACCCCGGCGGCGCACGAGCGAGGGCGCGGTGCGATAGCCCGAGCCCGTCAGCTCACCGAGCAGCTCGATGCCCTCGGCCCGGTGCGGGCGCTCGTCCACGGATGCGGGGGCAGCCGAGTCGATGGCACCGGGGGAGATGGTCCTCGACGCGGGGGTGCCGGCAGCAGACGCCGTGGCGTCGTGCGCCGGCACCCCGCGCGGCGACGAGGTGAGGCTCACGAGGGACCTGGCTACTGCTTGATCGACGAGGTCTGGTCAGCCGTGGCCTGCGCGGTGCCGTCCAGGTGCTGGGTGATGGTGCCGCTCTGGTCGGCGACCGAGACGGCCTGCGAGTCCACCGAGCCGATGTTGGCCGACACGGACGCGTCGATCGGCGCAGCGACGTTGGCGTTGGCCGCCACGGCGCCGTCGAGCGGAGCGGTGAGCTTGGCGTCTGCGGCGGCGTTCACGTCGATGTTGAGCAGGTTGCCACTGAGCACCGAGGACGGCGTCGTGTCCGCCGTGGTGCCCGTGGTGCCCGTGGTGCCCGTGGTCGTGCCGGCGTCCGGCGTCGTGCTCGGGGCGGGCGCCGTCGACGTGTCGGGCGTGGTCTGCTGGATGTCGCTGTGCTGCGGTGCGTCCGCGATCGCCGACCCGGTCAGGCCCTGGTCGATGGTGACCGCCTGGTGCGCCAGGGCGGCGTCCGTGGAGCCGACCGACAGGACGTTGGCGCCGACGGCACCCGCGATCGGCGCGGCGACGTTGGCGTTGGCCGCCACGGCCAGGTCGATCGGCGCCGCCACGTCCAGCGCCAGGTTGAGGTCGGCGTTGAGGTCGAGCAGCGACATGACCTCCTTGTCAGGCAACGCCGCACCCGTCTCCGCGGCAAGCTCTTCCTTCGAGACGGGGGGCAGATCCGAATCGCTCATCAGGTGCTCCATCCCGGCGCCCTCCGGCGCCCTTGCTCTGGTTGAGGCCCGTCCTGCGAAGCAGCCGGCCCGTCCGGACGCC
>NZ_JBNDHY010000234.1:0-4232 GCF_056755315.1 Monashia sp. HAY1-2A | reverse complement strand
GGTCTGGGCCATCGACGGTGACGGTTGCTTCCAGATGACCAACCAGGAGCTGGCCACCTGCGTCATCAACAACATCCCGATCAAGGTCGCGGTCATCAACAACAGCAGCCTCGGCATGGTGCGGCAGTGGCAGACGCTCTTCTACGACGAGCGCTACTCCAACACCAACCTGCAGCCCCTCGAGCAGCGCGTCCCCGACTTCGTCAAGCTCGCCGACGCGTACGGCTGCCTGGGCCTGCGCGCGGAGACGCCCGACGAGGTCGACGCCGTCATCAGGCAGGCGCTGGAGACCAACGACCGACCCGTCGTCATCGACTTCATCGTCCACCGCGACGCCATGGTGTGGCCGATGGTCCCGGCGGGCGTCAGCAACGACATGATCCAGGCCGCACGCCACGAGGCGCCGGTCTGGGAGCGAGAGGACTGAGGCCGGGCATGAGCAAGCACACCCTGTCCGTGCTCGTCGAGAACAAGCCCGGCGTGCTGACGCGCGTCGCGGCCCTGTTCTCCCGGCGCGGCTTCAACATCGACTCGCTCGCCGTCGGCCCGACGGAGATCCCGGAGATCTCGCGGATGACCGTCGTCGTCGAGGTCGAGGGCGCGGCCCTCGAGCAGGTGACCAAGCAGCTGAACAAGCTCATCGAGGTGCTCAAGGTCGTCGAGCTCGACCCCACCGCGTCGGTCCAGCGCGAGATCATCCTCGTCAAGGTCCGCGCGGACGCTGCCACCCGCAGCCAGATCGTCGACACGATCCACCTGTTCAAGGCCAAGGTCGTCGACGTCACGACCGACGCCGTCGTCGTCGAGGCGACGGGCAACTCCGACAAGCTGCGCGCGCTGCTCGACGTCCTCGAGCCGTTCGGCATCAAGGAGCTCGTCCAGTCCGGGATGGTCGCCGTCGGACGCGGCGGCCGCTCCATCACCGACCGCAGCCTGCGCAGCGCCTGACCGGCCGACGCCTCGCCGGGCGCCGCAGGCGCGTCGACCCCCCGCACCACCCAGACCCACCGCACACCGAACCGAAGGAGAAGGCCACCATGGCCGAGATGTTCTACGACGACGACGCCGACCTGTCCGTCATCCAGGGCAAGAAGGTCGCCGTCATCGGCTACGGCAGCCAGGGCCACGCCCACGCGCTCAACCTGCGCGACTCGGGGGTCGACGTCCGCGTCGGCCTGGCCGAGGGCAGCAAGAGCCGGGCCAAGGCCGAGGCCGAGGGCCTGCCGGTGTCGACCGTCGCGGACGCCGTCAAGGACGCCGACCTCGTCGTCATCCTCACGCCCGACCAGGTGCAACGGACGGTCTACGCCGACGACATCAAGCCCAACCTCAAGGACGGCGCCGCGCTGCTCTTCGGCCACGGCTTCAACATCCGCTTCGGCTACATCAAGCCCGAGGCCGACGCCGACGTCCTCATGGTCGCTCCCAAGGGTCCCGGCCACATCGTCCGGCGTGAGTTCGTCGACGGCCGTGGCGTGCCCGTGCTCCTCGCCGTCGAGCAGGACGCGTCCGGCACGGCCTGGGACCTCGCCAAGGCCTACGGCAAGGCGATCGGCGGCCTGCGCGCGGGCGGCATCAAGACGACGTTCACCGAGGAGACCGAGACCGACCTCTTCGGCGAGCAGGCTGTCCTCTGTGGTGGCGCGAGCCAGCTCGTCATGTACGGCTTCGAGACGCTCGTCGAGGCCGGCTACCAGCCCGAGGTCGCCTACTTCGAGTGCCTCCACGAGCTCAAGCTCATCGTCGACCTCATGATCGAGGGTGGCATCGCCAAGCAGCGCTGGTCGGTCTCCGACACCGCGGAGTACGGCGACTACGTGTCGGGGCCGCGCGTCATCGACCCGCGGGTCAAGGAGAACATGAAGGCCGTCCTCGCCGACGTCCAGAACGGCACCTTCGCCAAGCGGTTCATCGACGACCAGGACGCCGGCGCGCCGGAGTTCAAGGCCCTGCGCGAGAAGGGTGCCCAGCACCCGATCGAGGCGACCGGACGCGAGCTGCGCAAGCTCATGGCGTGGGTCAAGCAGACCGACGCCGACTACACCGAGGGCAGCGCCGCTCGCTGAGCGCCTCCTGACCGCCGGACCCGACGGCCGGCCACCCCCACTCGGAGGTGGCCGGCCGTGCGTTCGGCCGACCGACGCGCCTAGAGTGGCTCGCGGCACACCGTGGTGCCCTCGATGGCCCGCATCCCTCCACGGACGGGCGCCTCGTCCGTCCGAAAGGCAACCTCGTGAGCAAGCCCGTCGTCCTCATCGCCGAAGAGCTCTCGCCCGCAACGATCGAGGCCCTCGGGCCCGACTTCGAGGTCCGTCGCGCCGACGGGGCCGACCGCGAGGAGCTGCTGCGGGCCCTGGCCGACGTCGACGCCGTCCTCATCCGCTCCGCCACGAGGATGGACGCCGAAGCCATCGCGGCGGGCAAGCGGCTCCGGGTGATCGCGCGAGCGGGGGTCGGGCTCGACAACGTCGACGTGCAGTCCGCCACGCAGGCCGGTGTCATGGTCGTCAACGCGCCGACCTCGAACATCACCTCGGCCGCCGAGCTCGCCGTCGGCCTGCTCCTCGCGACGGCGCGCAACATCGCGCCGGCCAACGCCGCCCTCAAGAGCGGCGCCTGGGAGCGGAGCAGGTACACCGGCGTCGAGCTGCTCGACAAGACCGTCGGCATCGTCGGCCTCGGCCGGATCGGCGCCCTCGTCGCCGAGCGGCTCAAGGGCTTCGGCATGAGGATCCTCGCCTACGACCCGTACGCCTCGCCGGCCAAGGCCGGCCAGCTGGGCGCCCACCTCGTGGGGCTCGACGAGCTGCTCGCCCAGTCCGACTTCATCACCATCCACCTGCCCAAGACTCCGGAGACGCTCGGCCTCATCGGTGAGGAGGCCCTCGGCAAGGTCAAGCCGACCGTCCGCATCGTCAACGCCGCCCGTGGTGGCATCCTCGACGAGACCGCCCTCGCGCGGGCCCTCGCCGAGGGCCGCGTCGCCGGGGCCGGCATCGACGTCTTCGCCACCGAGCCGACCACCGGGTCGCCCCTGTTCGCCTACGACTCCGTCGTCGTGACGCCGCACCTCGGCGCCTCGACGGAGGAGGCCCAGGAGAAGGCGGGCATCGCCGTCGCCAGGTCGGTCCGGCTCGCCCTCGGCGGCGAGCTCGTCCCGGACGCCGTCAACGTCAGCAGCGGGTTCATCGCCGAGGAGGTCCGCCCGGGCATCCCGCTCGTCGAGAAGCTCGGTCGCATCTTCACGGCGGTCGCCGGCACGGTCCCCGCCCAGCTCGACGTCGAGGTCCGCGGCGAGATCACGGCGCACGACGTCAGCGTGTGGAAGCTCGTCGCCCTCAAGGGCCTGTTCACCGACGTCGTCGAGGACGCCGTCACCTACGTCAACGCCCCGGTGATCGCCGAGCAGCGCGGCTGCGTCGTGCGCCTCGTCACCGACCCGGACTCGGGCGACTTCCGCAACGTCACGACCCTGCGCGGCACCCTGGCCGACGGCACGGTCGTGTCGGTCTCGGGAACGCTGACCGGACCGAAGAGGGTCGCCAAGCTCGTCGGCGTCAACGGCCACGACCTCGAGGTCCCGCTGTCGGCCCACATGCTCGTCTTCGAGTACTCCGACCGGCCGGGAGTCATCGGCAACGTCGGACGCATCCTCGGCGATGCCGGCATCAACATCGGCGGCATGCAGGTCTCGCGTCAGGACGACCGCGCCATCGGCGTCCTCAACGTCGACTCCGACGTGCCGGCGGCGCTCGCGGCCGAGCTGTCCGACGTCGTCGATGCCAAGACGTTCACCGCCGTCGACCTCGACGACTGACGCGGCGGGTTCCCGACCGGCCCTCAGCCGGCAGCCCCCGACGCGTCCGCGTCGGCCTCGGCAGACCGCGTCCGCTCGGCCTCGTCGGCCTCGTCGGCCTCGTCGGCCTCGTCGGCCTCGTCGACCAGGTCGACCAGGTCGGCGAGCTCGGGCAGCAGCTCGTGGCGCTTGCTGAAGGTGTCGAGGATGGCGAGGGCGACGGCGGCGATGGGGATGCCGATGAGCGCGCCGATCGGACCCCAGACCGCGGCACCCGCGATGACCGCCCCGAGGGCGACCGCGGGATGGACGTCCATGGTGCGCTGGCTGATGCGCGGTGTGAAGACGTAGTTCTCGACCTGCTGGTAGACCGTGGCGAAGATGACGATCCACAGCGCGCTCAGGGGGTTGCCGAGCAGGGTGAACAGTGCCGGGA
>NZ_JBNDHY010000233.1:0-4456 GCF_056755315.1 Monashia sp. HAY1-2A | reverse complement strand
GTGCCTGCTCTGCGCCAGCACCCCAGCCCGGACACTCGACAGCTGCTGCCGCCGTGACTGCGTCACGAAGTACTCGGGTTCCACGGTCTCGACGCCCCAGCCTTCGAGCAAAGCTCCGTCGGGGGCTACGAGCAGCACATGGTCGGTCTCCTCCAGGACCTTCCGAGCCGCGAGAACCGGGTTCTTCGCCCGTCGTGTCACGGCAACAGCCCCGGCGCGGCCGTCACCGGTCATGACCGATGCATCCAGCTCCGCCTCACCCTCGGCCGTGAGCGCCGCACCACGACCGGCGTTGAAGAGCACGCAGTTCTCGAGCTCGACGACCGCTGCGCACACGGCGTCGAGGGCCGAGCCGCCGGCTGCGAGGACCGTCCGCCCCGCCCGGTAGGCCGCGGCCAGGCCTTCGGCGTACGGCTCCTCCTGCTCCACGGAGAGCGCCGCGGCCCGGCCGTCTGCTCCGCCGTGCAGGACCAGCGAGAAGCCGCGGGCCGCAGGGGCGATGTCCATAAGACGCATCGGTTGTCTCTGTCTCCTCCGTGGCTTCCATCCCCGCCGTGAGGGCGCGGGGCGTGACCCGACCCTAGAGGCAAACAGTACGAAACGGAAGAGCAGTAGCAATGCCGTACTGTTCATTACAAGCTGGGCGCTCGCCGAGAGGCCAGCCGCCGGCCCCGGTGTTGTGGCGGGAGGCACCGTGAGCGTCAGCGGCCAGCCGATGTGGGCGCTGTCAGGTCAGCGCCGACCGCAGCGCGATGTCACGCGCGAGGGTGAGACTGCCGATCATCTCGGAACGCAGGCCCAGCGCGGCCGGCACCACTTGAACGTGGTCTTCGAAGCCGGGTTGTGCCAGACGCTGGATCGACTCGCGAATGCCGTCGATGAAGGCGTCCGCCTGGCTCATCTCGCCGCCGATGACGACGGTCGCCGGGTCGAGCAGGGCGCACAGGTTGGCCAGAACCTGGCCGAGCGTCCTGCCGGACTCGGCGAAGACCTTCCGGGCCACCGGGTGGCCGGCGAACTCGTGCAGTCGCGCTGGCGGGCCGGACTCGCCCGGGCGGAGGTGAGACAGCTGATGGAGCACCTGCTGGCTGGAGACGATCGTCTCCAGGCACCCGCGGTTGCCGCATCGGCACCACGCTCCCTCCTGGGTGATCTGGGTGTGCCCGATCTCGCCCGCCGCTCCCGAGCTGCCGCGTGCCGGTGCCCCGTTGATGATGAGCCCGGCGCCGACGCCGTCGGATGCCTTGACGTAGATGACGTTGTCCTTGCCTCGAGCGGCGCCGTGCCGGTGCTCGGCGAGGGCGCCGAGGTTCGCATCGTTGTCGAGGTGGACCGTGAGCCCGGTGCGGTCGCTCAGCTCGCTGGCCAGGTCGAGGCCGGACCAGCTGGCCAGGATCGTGGGGGAGGCGACGGCCTGCCGCGCCGCGTTCAGCGGTCCCGGCACTCCGGCGACGCAGGTGGTCACG
The DNA here is from genome assembly GCF_056755315.1 of Monashia sp. HAY1-2A. Taxonomy (NCBI): domain Bacteria; kingdom Bacillati; phylum Actinomycetota; class Actinomycetes; order Micrococcales; family Intrasporangiaceae; genus Intrasporangium; species Monashia sp. HAY1-2A. The sequence goes on along the minus strand of NZ_JBNDHY010000233.1, from coordinate 2,990 downwards.
GGTCCGGCCTCCGAGTGGCGGTCCCGGGCCTCGTGCTCGAGCTTGTCCACCAGCCGGCGGACGAGGCGCGCCGCGGCGTCCAGGGCCACATCGGGGTGGTCGTCGACGTCCACCGCGGACCGTGCCTCGGCTCGGACGGTCAGGTCGAACGTCGCAACGGCGACGCCCAGGTGCCGGTGGCCCAGGTCCACCCCGACGACGGCACCGGGCGGGTACCGGGGCAGCAGACGGCGGCTCGGCCGGCCGCGACCGTCGCTCGCGCCCTGGTGCTCCCTCAACAGGCCGTCGTCCAGCAGGTTCTGTGCGACCGCCGCGACGGTCTGGCGGCTCATGCCCAGCGCGGACTCCAGCTCCGGGCGGGACGCGCTTCCGTGCTGCCACACGTGGTCGAGCACCTCGTCACGCATGGCTCGCCGCACCCGCTCCGCGGTGCTGTAGGTGGCCATGCCCGCTCCTCCGTTCGCGGCGAATTTCGTCGCGGATAATCAAAATTCGAAGGTGTTGACCGCCTATTCGACCTGCCACTACCTTAAATCCGATCCTAGCGGTTTATCGGTAAAACCGGTACTCGAGGCGATCAGTGCAGGAACGGTCCCGGCCACCCGTCGGCGGCCTCTCTCGGGCATGGGCACGACCGACTTACGCCTGTCAGCACCAATTTTCCTCTCACGCGTCGCCCCCGGTCGGCGCGGCTTCCCACGCACCGAAATGGAGTCGCTATGCGCTTGAAGCGATGGCCCGTCCTGCTCGCCGCGACCTGCGCCGCCTTTGGCGGCAGCCTGGTCGTCCCCACCGCCGCGCCGGCGGCCCCCGCGGCCCCCGACTGTCCGTGGGTCGGGCAGCACGCCACGCCCACCCAACGCGCCCAAGCGGTGCTCGCCAAGATGACGCTGGACGAGAAGATCTACCTCGTGCACGGCGCGGCCGGTTCCGCCTACACGGGCCAGATCCCGGGCGAGCCCTGGCTGTGCATCCCGACACTGAAGATGACGGACGGCCCGGTCGGCGTACGCATGAACGACACGACCCAGCTGCCCGCCGGGGCCGCTGTCGCGGCGTCCTTCGACACCTCGCTCGCAGACACGTACGGACAGGTGGTCGGGGCTGAAGCCAAGACGAAGGGCGCTGACCTGGTCCTCGGCCCGACGATCAACATCGTTCGTGACCCGCGGTGGGGCCGGGCCTTCGAGTCCTACGGCGAAGACCCGTACCTCGCCGGGCAGATCGGCTCGGCCAACATCAAGGGCATCCAGTCGCAGGGCACGATGGCCCAGGTCAAGCACTACGCCGTCTACAACCAGGAGACCAACCGCAACACGTTCGCCGACAACGCAGTCATCGACGACCGGGTGGTGCGCGAGATCTACACCGCCGCCTTCGGGACCATCGTCGCCGAGGCACAACCGTCCTCGGCGATGTGCTCGTACTCGTTGATCAACGGGACGTACGCCTGCGAGAACGCGTACCTCAACAACATCCTCAAGACCAGCTTCGGCTTCGACGGGTTCATCACGTCCGACTGGGACGCCACACACAGCACCGTGCAGGCGGCCAACGCGGGCATGGACCTGCAGATGCCGAACGACTCCTTCTTCGGGGCGGCGCTCAAGCAGGCCGTGCAGGACGGCAGAGTGGCGCAGAGCCGTGTCGACGACATGGTCGTGCGCATCCTCCGCGAGGAGTTCCGGTTCGGGCTCTTCGAGCACCCGTCGGCGGACACCCCGGACGCCGTCGCTTCCACCCAGGCGCATGTCGCCGTCGCGAAGAAGGCCGCCGAGGACGGCACCGTCCTGCTGAAGAACACCGGGGACACCCTGCCCCTGGACACCAGCAAGGTGAACTCGATCGCGGTCATCGGCAGCGGCGCCAAGGACAACACGCTGAGCGCCGGCGGCGGCAGCGCGATCGTCGCCGGCACCGGGACCGTCAACCCGTACGACGGCATCACGGCACGCGCCGGCTCCGGCGTCGACGTGCAGTACGCGCAGGGCAACCCGGGCACGAAGGGTGACTTCGGCACCCTGCCCGCGATCGACAGCCAGTTCCTGACTCCGGCGTCGGGTACCGGCCACGGTCTGACGGGCGAGTACTACGCGAACACCACGCTGTCGGGGACACCGGCCGCAACACGCATCGACCGGCAGGTGAAGTTCGACTGGAGAGGTGCACCTGCCTCGGGCGTGCCGGCCGCGGGCTTCTCGACGAAGTGGACCGGGACGGTGACGCCGCCGGTCACCGGCACGTACACCTTCGGAGTCACCAGCGACGACGGCACTCGGCTGTTCATCGACGGCAAGCAGGTCATCGACAACTGGCGCGACCAGGGCGCGCACACCGAGACGGGCCAGGTCGACCTGACCGCGGGCAAGCCCGTGCAGATCGAGGTGGACTACTACCAGGGCACCGGCGGGGCCTACGTCAACCTGGGCTGGCTGCCGCCGAAGGCCGCTCTCGCGCAGCAGGCGGCGGCTCTGGCCGCCAAGTCCGACGTGGCGGTGGTGTACGCAAACCTCTACCAGGGCGAGGGCGGCGACCAGCCGAACATCGACCTGCCCGACGACCAGAACGACCTCATCGACGCCGTCGCGGCCGCCAACCCGAACACCATCGTCGTGCTGAACACCGGCTCAGCGGTCACCATGCCGTGGCTCGACAAGGTCAAGGGCGTCCTCGAGGCCTGGTACCCGGGCCAGCAGGCCGGCAACGCCATCGCCGCGCTGCTGTTCGGCGACGCCAACCCGTCGGCCAAGCTCCCCGTCACCTTCCCCACCTCGCTCGACCAGGTGCCCGCCTCCACGGACGCCCAGTGGCCCGGCGTGGACGGCAAGGTGCAGTACTCCGAGGGTCTGAACGTCGGCTACCGCTGGTACGACGCGAAGAACCGGACCCCGCTCTTCCCGTTCGGCTACGGGTTGTCCTACACCACGTTCGCGTTCTCGAACCTCGACCTGTCCGCACGCACGCTGTCGGGCAACGGATCTGTGCAGGCC
>NZ_JBNDHY010000232.1:0-4408 GCF_056755315.1 Monashia sp. HAY1-2A | reverse complement strand
TCCGTCGTCGGCAGCGTCAGATGTGTATAAGAGACAGCCGGTGTCCTTGGACACGAGCAGCCGGTACACGAGGACGAAGAACGCCCGCTGGGCCGCGGACAGCTCGGGGTCCTTGACCTTGGCCTCGGGGTCGATGCCGCGCTGGATCTTCGGCACCGCGTACACGAGGTGGGTCAGGCCGTCGACCGACCAGTGCGCGTCGAGGCCCTCGAGCAGCAGGCGCAGCGACTCGCGCTGCGGGTCCTCGAGGCTGCCGAGCAGCTCGGCGTCCGGCGTCTCGCGGACGACGGTGCGGTCCTCGGCCGGGACGTAGCCGAGCATCCAGCGCTCGGCGCAGTCGAGGCGCGGGCGCAGGTCCTGGATGGACTCGACCGGGTGGTCGGGGTCGAGCTCGGACAGGATGCGCACCGCCTGGGCCTCGTCGCCCTGCGTGATGTCGATGACCGAGGCGATGGTCCGGAACGGCATCGGCCGGGGGGTCGAGGGCAGCGGGCCGGAGGCCGTCGAGGAGGCGCGCAGGTGGGCGGCGAGGTCGCCCGGCTGCGCGGCGCCGGCCTCGACCTTGCGGTTCAGGGCGTCCCACTCGTCGTAGAGCCGCTGCAGCTCGGGGCCGAAGGCGACGTCGAAGCTCTGGTTCGGGCGGCGTCGGGCGTAGAGCCAGCGCAGCACCGCCGGCTCCATGACCTCCAGCGCGTCGTTCGGGATCGGGACCCCGCCCTTGGACGAGCTCATCTTGGCCATGCCGGCGATGCCGACGAACGCGTACATCGGGCCGATCGGGCGCTCCCAGCCGAAGACGGGGGCGAGGTCCTTGCCGACGACGAAGCTGCTGCCCGGGCTCTGGTGGTCGACGCCGGACGGCTCGAACAGCACGCCCTCGTAGGCCCAGCGCATCGGCCAGTCGACCTTCCAGACGAGCTTGCCGTCGGTGAAGGTGTCGAGGTCGACGGTCTCGGTGTGCCCGCACCTCGTGCAGGCGTAGGCGAGCTCGTGCGTGTCGTCGTCGTAGGCGGTGACGGTCGTGAAGTCGGTGCGGCAGACGGTGCAGTACGGCTTGAACGGGAAGTAACCGGCGGTGCCCTCGCTGCCGTCGTCCTCCGCCGCGGCGCCCGAACCGCGCTCGGCCTCGGTCGCGGCGGCCGCCTGCTCCTCGGTGAGCTGCGCGGCCTTGGGGTCCTGGCGTCGGCCCTTGCCGGTGGCCCGCTGCCGCGCGTCGGCCTCCGCCTCCAGGGTGCGGTACTGGTCGAGGACCTTGTCGATGGCGACCCGCTCGCGCATGGCGAGGAGGACCTGCTCGCGGTACGCGCCCGCGCGGTACTGCTCGGTCTGGCTGATCTGGCGCACCTCGATGCCGGTGGCGGCCATCGCCTCGAGCAGCGGCGCCTTGAAGTGGTCGGCCCAGCTGGCGTGCGGTGACCCGGCCGGGGCGGGCACCGACGTCAGCGGCATGCCGATGTACTGCTCCCACGACTCGTCGACGCCCTCGAGGCGCTTGGGCACGCGGCGGAAGCGGTCGAAGTCGTCCCAGGACAGGATGTGCTCGCACGCGATGCCGCGGCGCTTGATCTCGTCGGCGACGAGGTGCGGCGTGATGAGCTCGCGGAAGTTGCCGAGGTGGATGGGCCCCGACGGGCTGATGCCGGACGCGCAGACGATGGTGTCGATGCCGCGGTGCCTCGCCTCGGCGATGACGTCGTCGGCCAGACGCGTCACCCAGTCGAGCGGTTCGGTGGTGGCCTCGGGGGCCGGCTCCGGGGCGGCGGGGGCAACCGTGTCACTCATGGATGTCCTTCGGGTCCAAGCAGGTTCGTGGGTCAGCGGTCAGCTCGCGACGCTGGGCTTGAGCGGGAAACGCTCGATGATCTCGTCCCGGCCCGGACCGACACCGATCGCGGAGACGCGGGCGCCGATGAGCTCCTCGACCCGCAGCACGTACTTCTGCGCGTTCTCGGGCAGCTCCTCGAAGGTGCGGCAGTGGGTGATGTCCTCCCACCAGCCCGGCATCTCCTCGTAGATCGGGGTCGCGTGGTGGAAGTCGCTCTGGCTGACCGGCATCTCGTCGTGGCGGACGCCGTCGACGTCGTAGGCGACGCAGATCGGGACCGTGGACAGACCGGTGAGCACGTCGAGCTTGGTGACGACGAAGTCGGTGACGCCGTTGACCCGCTGGGCGTAGCGGCCGATGACGACGTCGAGCCAGCCGCACCGGCGGGGGCGCCCGGTGGTCACACCGAACTCGGCACCGGTCTTGCGGAGGAACTCACCCATGTCGTCGTGCAGCTCGGTGGGGAACGGCCCTTCGCCGACGCGCGTCGTGTAGGCCTTGAGGATGGCGATGACCGAGTCGATGCGGGTCGGCGGCACGCCCGAACCGGTGCACGCGCCGCCCGCGGTGGCGTTGCTCGAGGTGACGTACGGGTAGGTGCCGTGGTCGACGTCGAGGAGGGTCGCCTGGCCGGCCTCGAAGAGCACGGTCTCGCCGCGGTCGAGGGCCTGGACCAGCTCGAGCGCCGTGTCGGTGACCATCGGCGCGAGCCGCTCCGCGTACGAGCGCAGCTCGGTGACGACCTCGTCGACGTCTGCGGCGCGCGTGTTGTAGATCTTGGCGAGCACCTGGTTCTTGACGGCCAGGGCGGCCTCGACCTTCTGGCGCAGGATGCCCTCGTCGTAGAGGTCCTGGACCCGGATGCCGATGCGGCTCATCTTGTCCGCGTACGTCGGGCCGATGCCGCGACCGGTCGTGCCGATGCGGCGGCTGCCGAGGAAGCGCTCGGTGACCTTGTCGAGGGTCCGGTTGTACGGCGGGATGACGTGCGCGTTGGCGCTGACCTTGAGCTTGCTCGTGTCGACGCCGCGCGCGTCGAGGCCGTCGAGCTCCTCGAAGAGGACACCGAGGTCGATGACGACACCGTTGCCGATGACGGGCACGCAGTTCGGGGACAGGATCCCGGACGGCAGCAGGTGCAGCGCGTACTTCTCGCGCTTGCCGTCCTTCTCGATGACGACGGTGTGGCCGGCGTTGTTGCCGCCGTTGAACTTGACGACGTAGTCGACGCTGCTGCCGAGCAGGTCGGTCGCCTTGCCCTTGCCCTCGTCGCCCCACTGCGCTCCCACGAGCACGATCGCCGGCATCGGTCTGCCTTCCGGTTGTGGTCCAAGCCAACGGCAAGGCTATCGGTTGCCGGCCGGTGCCCCGGACGCCGTCCGACCCCGGCCCGGACCCCGGCCTCGCGAGCCCCGGCGCACTTCGTCAGCGCTGCGTCAGTCTGTGAGTGTCAGGCCACGCACCGAAAGGTCCCAGCACCACCCGGGTGACGCATCGGTCACGCAGCGGCGAGGGCGAGAGCCGCGTCGACCCGCGCTCGCAGCGCGGCCGGGTCGCGCAGGTCTGCCATGGTCACCCGGACGACCACCCAATCCAGCGACCGGATGCGGTCCTCGCGCAGCTTCTCCTCCCACAGGACCTGCCGGTCCTCGTACTTCACCCGACCGTCGAACTCGACGAGCACGCGGGTCCCCGTCAGCCGCAGGTCGACTCGGTAGCCGCGGCCGCCTCGGGTCCACCGCTCCGTGCCCGGCACGACGAACTGCGGCTCGAGGTCGTGCCCCGCCGCCCGGAGCAGGTGGGACAGCAGCGTCTCGCCGGGCGACTCGTGCCGGGCGTCGCACCAGTCGAGCACCGCCCGCACCCCCGCGGCACCGTGCCGCCGGCCCAGTCCCGCGACCGCGGCGCGAAGCTCGTCGGCCGTCACGAGGCCGCGGCGGAGCCCGTCGTCGGCGGGCACGAGGAACGAGCGGGGGTCCTTCAGCCCCACGGACGCGATCGCGACTGCCGGATGGACGGTCCCTCCCGCCGGCCGCGGAGCCAGCTCCGGCGCGGACGTCCGGTGCGGATGGACGACGAGGTCGGCCTTGCGGTGGCGGTTCAGGCCGGGGTCGGTGAGGGCCAGGTGGACCCTTCGCAGGTCCGGCCGCCACGTGGCGATCCCCAGACGCAGCAACGCCGATGCGTCAGCCGCCAAGGCGCGTCCGGCGTACTCGACCAGGAGTGCCTCGACGCGGAGCCGGTGCCGGTCGGCGTCGTCGCGGGGCACTCGTGTGGCGTACCAGCCGCGGTGCAGCCGAACCACGCTGCTGTCACGCAGGAGTCGACGCAGGTCGGCACGGGTCAGGCCCAGCTCGGTGGCGCGGCCGGCCGAGAACACGTCGTTGCGGGCGATGAGCGCGGGATCCATGCCCTGAGCCTCGTGGTCTCGGGAGGGGGGCGCGACACCCTGCCCGGGGGCTGTGGAGATCACCCCCGCCCGCGTCAGGGGTGTGGATGCGTCCCGGCTCCTCGTGCACGATTCGGTCCCTTGGTGGGTGGTGCACCTGTCTCTTATACACATCTGACGCTGCCGACGACGGA
>NZ_JBNDHY010000231.1:0-4483 GCF_056755315.1 Monashia sp. HAY1-2A | reverse complement strand
TCGGCCGGACGGCGGGGGTCGACCACCAGGTCCGCGACGCTCGTGCCGCCCGGCCGACCGACGGACGCCCCTGCCCCGTGCCCCATCGCGTGGTCTCCACGGCCCAGCTCGGCCGTCCCCATGTCCATGACGGACCACGCCGAGGGGAGCCGGCTCGCGGCCCAGCCCCACCCGACGAGCACCAGGAGGCAGGCGAGCCCGACGAGGCTCACGAGCCGGCGTGACAGGCTGGTCCGCCCTGGGGGCTCAGCCCCGGGCATCGGCGGGCACCTCCGTCGGCACGGCGTCCGCCGGCGCACGCACCGCCGCGAGCCGCGCGGCCTGCATCGCGACGACGAGGAGCGCCAGGGCGTTGGCCCCGTGGACGGCGCCCGTGAACGGCACGTCGGTGATCGAGTAGCCGAGCATCACCTGGACGACGACGAGCCCGAAGACCCAGGCCGCGGTGCGGATCCCCTTCGGCACGTGGGCGAAGAAGGCGACGACGAGCAGGGCGAGGGCGAGCAGCGGGATGACGACCCCACCGTTGACGAAGTGGATCGGGAAACCGACCTCGCCGACCCAGCCGAGCTCCGAGTCCTCGAGGGAGGCCTTGTCGACGACGCCGCCCTCGGACACGTGGTGGACGAGACCCCCCAGACCGAGCGCGATGGCGGCCGCCTGGACGACGACCTCGACGACGATGAGCCAGCTGAGCACGCGGTAGACCCTGCGCATGGTCGTTCCTCTCCGGTACGCGTCGGGTGTGCCCGCCTCCCACCGGCGGTCCCGCGCACGCCTCCCACGATCCGGCCGCTTCCGCGAGCCGGGAACGAGGCGGGCCGCACGGACGGTGGGGGCCGTCCTCCACCGGCAGGTAGGGCTGACCCGCTGACGCGTCGAGCGTGCAGGGACGATCATGAGGTGTGGCCAGCAGGCGCGTGTGGTTGCTGATCTTCGGCGTCGTCGGGACGGCGTCGCTCGCCTACGTCTTCGTCGTGCGCGGCATCCTCTCGCCCGGCACCGCGGGCGAGGGGCTGGGGTGGCCGGTCTTCGGCGTGCTGCCCATCTACGCCTTCGGGTTGTGGCTGCTCACCGCGACGTCGTCCAGGACGGCCCTGTACGTGGCCCTCGGTGGGACCGCCTCGGCCGTCGGGTCCGCGTACGAGGCGTACCTGTGGACCCACGTCGACGTCCTGCGCTCGAGCACCTTCGCGCTGCTCAACCAGGTGGGGCTGGCGGCCGACGCCCTCGCGTCGATCGGCTTCCTGCTGATGTTCGCGACCTTCCCGGACGGTGTCCTCGAGCACCGCTGGCAGCGCGTCGTCGTCCGGTTCGTGTGGGTCGGGGTCCTCATCGGCCCGGCCACGCTGCTCACCGATCCGCAGGTCGTGCTGCCGGAGTACATCGGTCTCGACGGCCGCACGCTCACGAACCCGTACGCCGTGCCGGCGCTCGCCGGCCTCGAGCCGGTGGTCGACGCCGTGCTCCGACCGTGGTGGGTCGTCCCGGGGCTCGCCGTCCTGGTGTTCTTCTCGCGCTGGCTCTTCGGTCCCCCGGCCCGGCGCGCGCAGCTGCACGTCATGGGCGCCGCCGTGACCTTCACGCTCCTCGTGTACATGTTCTGGGACGGGATCGCCCTGCCCCGGTTCGCGGGAACGCCCGTCGCGACCGTCGCCTCGGTTCTCGTCGCCGTCGCCGTCATCGCCCTGCCGGTGGCCGGCATCCACGGCATCCTGCGCCACGGCGCCTACGACGTCAGCGTGGCCGACCGCGGAAAGGTCGTGGTCCGCCCCTCGGCCACGCTCATCACCATCCTCTACGCCTGGGGGGTGGCGGCGCCCGGGCTGCTGCTCGCGCAGACCCTGCCCCCGGCGACGGCGGTCATCGTCACGACGGCCATCGCCGTCCTGCTGCTGCCCGTCCGGGCCTGGCTGGGGCGAGCCATCACCCGGCTCGTCTTCGGCAACCGCGACGCGCACCTGAGGCTGCTCAGCGATCTCGGGACGCGGCTGGAGCAGGCCGTCGACGCGGACGAGGTGCTGGCCCGACTCGCCCAGGGGGTGCGCGACGGGGTGGGTGCGGCGTGGGTCCGCATCCGCCTGGCCACCCCCGACGGGCGCACGGTCGACGCACCCCGTGCGGTGTCGGGCGAGGTCGTCGGCGACCCGGCCACGGGGCTCGACCTCGTGCAGGGCGGTGCCGTCATCGGCCGGATCGACCTCGGTCCGGCCAGACGTGGTGTCTACACCCTCGCCGAGCTGACCCTGCTCGAGACCGTGGCCCGCCAGGCCACGACGGCCGTCGCCAACGTGCGGCTGACCGCCGAGCTCGCGGACCAGCTCGACGAGCTCACCGCGTCGCGCACCCGCCTCATCACCGCCCAGGACGCCGAACGCCGGCGCATCGAGCGCGACCTCCACGACGGCATCCAGCAGAGCGTCGTGGCGCTCATCGCGGGTCTCCGGCTCGCGCGCAACCGGCTCGACCGCGCGGACCTCGACGCCGACGAGCTGTCCGAGCTGCAGGACCAGGCCCGGGAGATCCTCGCCGACCTGCGCGAGCTCGCCCACGGCATCCACCCGCAGGTGCTGAGCGACAACGGCCTCGTCGCGGCGGTCGAGTCGCGCACCGCACGCTTCCCGGTGTCCCTCGCCATCGAGGCGGACGACGTGGTGCGCGCCCGTCGCTTCGCCCCCGACGTCGAGACTGTGGCGTTCTACGCGATCCGCGAGGCCCTGGCCAACGTCGCCAAGCACGCCGGCGCGCAGCACGCGCGGGTCGCCCTCGCCCTGACTCCGGCGGGGTTGCGGCTGGAGGTCACCGACGACGGGCTCGGTTTCGACCCGGGGGGTTCGGCCTCCGCCGAGCAGGCCGGGCTGGCCAACATCCGTGACCGCGTCGTCGCCCTCGGCGGCCACGTCCACGTCGACAGCGCCCCTGGCGCCGGCACCCACCTCGTCGCCCTGCTGCCCCTGCGGGAGCAGCAGGGACCCGGTCGGGCCGCCGCGCCCGTCGCGCCCGCCGCGTCCACCGCGCCCGACAGGCCCGCCGTTCCGCCACGGGTCGAGCCCGCCCGTGCGTGAGTCCGTGCGCATCGTCATCGCCGAGGACAACTACCTCGTGCGAGAAGGTCTGCGCCGCCTGCTCGAGGACTCCGGCGAGGTCTCGGTGCTCGCGTGCGTCGGCACCGCCACCGAGCTGCTCGACGCCGTCCGCCGGCTCGGGCCCGACGCCGTGCTCACCGACATCCGGATGCCGCCGACGCACCGGATGGAGGGCATCGAGGCGGCCCACGCGATCCGGGCCGCGCACCCCTCCACCGGGGTCGTCGTCCTCTCGCAGCACACCGACGAGGCCTACGCGCTGGCGCTGTTCGACGGTGGTTCGGCCGGGGTCGGCTACCTGCTCAAGGACCGCATCGGCGACCTCGAGGACCTCGTCCACGCCCTGCGGGAAGTCTGCGCGGGGGGCTCGGTCGTCGACCCGCAGATCGTCGACGCGCTCGTGCGCCGCCGCAGCCGCGGAGCCACGAGCCCGCTCGCGACCCTGTCACCGCGCGAGCTCGACGTGCTGCGCGAGATGGCACTGGGGCGCACCAACGCCGGGATCGAGGCGTCGCTGCACCTGTCGTCGTCGACCGTGGAGAAGCACGTCAACGCGATCTTCACCAAGCTCGGCCTGTCGGAGGCCCCGGTGCACCGTCGGGTCGTCGCGGTGCTCGCCTTCCTCGAGAACTCGCCCGCACTGGGGTGAGAGCGGGTCGAGGAGGAGGTCCGAGGGCGTGAGCCCTCCTCACGCCCAGTCGAGCTGCTCGCGCACGCGCGGCACGACCTCCTCGGCGTAGAGGCGGATGCAGCTCATCCGCTGCTCGTGCGGCAGCGTGCCGAACGAGTACTTGAGCTGGAACCGCGACACCCCGAGGAGCCGGACCGTGTCGACGATCTTGGCGGCCACCGTCTCGGGCGAGCCGCAGTACACCGCGCCGTCGGGGCCGAGCTGGCCGAGCGCCTGCTCCCTCGTCATCGGCGCCCACCGGCGCTCGCGGCCGAGCTTGTTCATGTACGGCACGAAGTGCGGCACGAACTCCTCGACGGCCTGCTCGTCGGTCGCCGCGACGTAGCCGGGCGAGTGCACCCCGACCCGCTGCTCCGGCTTGCCGAGCTCCGACAGCGCGCGGCGGTAGAGGTCGGCGAGGGGCACGAACTGTCGCGACGAGCCACCGATGATGGCGATGACGATCGGGAAGCCGTAGTGGGCCGCCCGGACGACCGACTGCGGTGTGCCGCCGACCCCGACCCACACCGGCAGCCGCCCGGACTCGGTCGCCGGCATGACCCGGTCGACCTGGACCGGTGGCCGGATCGTGCCCTCCCACCGCACGGGCCGCTCGGCGACGACCGCGGCGAGGAGGTCGAGCTTCTCCTCGAAGAGGGTCTCGTAGTCCGACAGGTCGAGTCCGAAGAGCGGGAAGGACTCGATGAACGACCCGCGGCCGACGGTG
>NZ_JBNDHY010000230.1:0-4543 GCF_056755315.1 Monashia sp. HAY1-2A | reverse complement strand
TCCGTCGTCGGCAGCGTCAGATGTGTATAAGAGACAGGCCCTGCTCAGCCGAGCAGGGCGTCCCGCAGCCCCGCCGCGTCGTGCGCGAAGACGGTCGGACGCACGCCGTGGAGGGCCTCGGTCGTGCCCGCACCCCACGTCACCGCGAGGGTGTCGACGCCCGCCGCCTTGCCGGCGAGGACGTCGACGACGGCGTCCCCGACGTACACGGCGTCGTTGGAGCCGCGGCCGAGGCGCTCGAGGCAGGACAGGATCGGGGTCGGGTCCGGCTTGTGCCGTTCGGTGTCCTCCATCGCCACGAGGACCTCGACGTGCTCGGCGAGCCCGAGGATGTCCATGGCCTGCTGCGCGGAGTCGCGACGCTTCGAGGTGGCCACCCCGACGCGGACGCCGGCGCCGCGCAGGTCGCCGAGGACCTCACGGACCCCGTCGTAGCCGCGGATGAGCCGCTCGGTGTTGTCGGCGTTCCACCGCAGGTAGGTGTCGTAGAGCTCGTCGGCGTGCTCCGGCGAGTGGTCGCGGAAGGCGTTGATGAGCGGGCGGCCGATCCACGAGCGGATGACGTCGGGGTCCTCCTCACGCCCCAGCACGCTGCGGAAGGCGTGCTGGTACGAGTCCACGATGAGGGGGATCGTGTCTGCGAGGGTGCCGTCGAGGTCGAAGACGGCGGTGGTCCAGCGGGGAGAGTTCACCGGGCGAGCCTAGGGCCTGCCACGCTCAGCCGAGCCAGCGCCCGCCCCGCATGACTCGCCGCACCCGGCCGGCCGCGTCGACGACGACGAGGTCAGCGCGGGCGCCCGCGGCGATGATGCCGCGTCCGTGCAGCCCGAGGGCCCGGGCGGGCGTGCCGGACCCGCTGCGCGCGGCGGCCGCCAACGGCACACCCGAAGCCACGGCGCGCGTGACGAGGTCTGCCACGTGGCTCGTGCCGCCCGCGATGGAACCCGGAGCCGTGCCGTCGGGGTCGCGCGCGAGGCGGGCCACCGCGTCGCGAACGACCACATCGAGCCCCCCGAGCACGTACGAGCCGTCGCCCACGCCGGCCGCGGCCATCGCGTCGGACACGAAGGCCACCCGGTCCGGGCCGACGAGGTCGAGGACGGTGCGGGTCGTGTCGTCGCAGACGTGCGCGCCGTCGGCGATGAGCTCGACGGTGGCCGTGCCGCGCGCGGCGGCCCGGAGCATCGCGGCGACGGCGCCGGGTTCGCGGTGGTGCCACGGGTCCATGCCGTTGAACAGGTGGGTCGCGATGTCGGCACCGGCGGCGAGGGCCTGCTCCACCTGCGGGAACGTCGCGGTCGTGTGGCCGACCGCGGCGTGGACTCCGGCGTCGGTGAGCCAGCGGACGAGGTCGAGGCCGTGCGAGCACTCGGGCGCCACCGTCACCTGGCGCACGTGGCCGCGACCGAGGTGCAGGAGGCGCTCGACCTCGGCGAGCGAGGGGTCGCGCAACAGCGTCGGGTCGTGGGCGCCGCAGCGGGCCTCGGACAGCCATGGCCCCTCGAGGTGGATGCCCTCGACGAGCCCGTCGTCGGCGAGCTCGGCCAGCATCGCGACCCCGCGCTCGAGGTCGGCGGGCGACATCGTCACCAGGCTCGCCACGACGCTCGTCGAACCGCGCTCGTGGTGGTGGCGGGCGGTCGCGGCGGCCGCCTCGTCCCGCAGGTCGGTGAACGCCGTCCCACCGCCGCCGTGGCAGTGGATGTCGACGAACCCGGGCAGCAGCGTCCCCTCGACACGCTCGACCGGAGCGCCGGACGCTCCGCACCCCCGAGAGGCGTGGGGGACCTCGCGGTCCGCGGGGGTGACGTCGAGGACGCGGTCGCCCGCGACCCGGACGAGGACGTCGGGCAGCACGACGTCGTCGACGAGGGCAGGGCCGCGCAGGGTGAGCTCCATCGGGGTCGATTCTGTCGCACCCGCCGCGGCTGTAGCGTGTGGGCCGTGCCAGCGCGTCCCCTGAGCGAGCTCGTCCACCCGACGTGGGTGCCCGCCCTCGAGCCGGTCGCGGACACCATCGCCGCCATGGGCGAGTTCCTCCGCGCCGAGGTCCAGGCCGGTCGCGGCTACCTCCCCGCGGGCGAGGCCGTCCTGCGCGCCTTCCGGCTGCCGCTGCCCGACGTCCGGGTCCTCGTCGTCGGGCAGGACCCGTACCCGACACCCGGCCACCCGGTCGGCCTCAGCTTCAGCGTCGCCCCGGACGTGCGGCCGGTGCCTCGGTCGCTGCAGAACATCTACCAGGAGCTGGGTACCGACCTGCGCCTCCCGACGCCCTCGAACGGCGACCTCTCGCCGTGGTTCGAGCGCGGCGTCATGCTGCTCAACCGGGTGCTCACGGTCCGCCCGGGCAAGCCCGCCAGCCACCAGGGCAAGGGCTGGGAGACCGTGACGGCACAGGCGATCTCGGCCCTCGTTAGCCGCGGCGGGCCCCTCGTGGCCATCCTCTGGGGCCGCCAGGCGCAGTCGCTCGCACCGATGCTCGGCGACGTGCCCCGCATCGAGTCCGCCCACCCCTCGCCGCTGTCCGCCCGCTCCGGCTTCTTCGGCTCGCGGCCCTTCAGCCGCACCAACGAGCTGCTCGCCCGGCAGGGCGCCGACCCCATCGACTGGAGGCTGTCATGACCCAGCCCGCACCCGGCGTGCACGTGCCGCGCGTCTGGACCCGCTACGTCGCGATCGGCGACTCGTTCACCGAGGGGATGTGCGACGACGACCCGGCCTTCGCCCACGACGGCGAGTTCGCCGGCTGGGCCGACCGGCTCGCCGCCCACCTGTCCGGCATCGCCTCGGCGGCCGGGCAGGACTTCGGCTACGCCAACCTCGCCGTCCGCGGCCGCAAGCTCGCCGACGTCGTCGGCCCGCAGCTCGACGACGCCCTCGCCCTCGAGCCCGACCTCGTCAGCATCGTCGGCGGCGGCAACGACATCCTGCGACCGAAGGCCGACCTCGACGGCCTCGCCGCGCGGCTCGAGGTCGCCGTGGCCCGCATCCGCGCCACCGGCGCCGACGTCCTCATGGCCACGCCCGTCGACCCCGCGGACGCGCCCCTCGTCAAGGCCACCCGTGGCCGGGCCGCGATCCACTCGGCCAACATCTGGAGCATCGCCCGCCGCAACGGCGCCCACGTCATCGACCAGTGGGGCCTGCACGCGCTGCGCGACTGGCGCATGTGGTCCGAGGACCGCATCCACATGACCACCGAGGGGCACCGTCGCGTCTCCCTCGCCGCCCTCGAGGCGCTCGGGCACACGCCGTCGGAGGCAGGGTGGGAGACGCCGCTCGACCCGGCTCCCCCGATCAGCCGCCGCGAGGCGCTCCAGGCCAACGCGCAGTGGGCCCGCGAGTACGTCGGCCCGTGGGTGCACCGGCGCCTCACCGGCCGCTCCTCGGGCGACCACCGCTCGGCCAAGCGCCCCGACGTCACGCCCGTCGAGCCGGACTGACCGCCGCGCCGACCGCCGCGCCGACCGCCGCGCCGACCGCCGCGCCGACCGCCGCGCCGACCGCCGCGGGCGACTGACCCCGCGTCCGGACGGCCGCCGAGCGGGACCGATGACGGAGGCTCACGACGGGAGAGCCTTCGGCTGAGCACGGGGCCGCGCCGTCGGGCGCCGAAGTACGTCACCGTTCCCCAGTGGCTGTGGACGACGCCGGCGAGCCCCCGTCGCGCGTTGGCAGCCTCAGGTCATGTCCACCGACGACTCCACCGGCGCCGCGTCCGCCCGGCGACGGGCCCGACGCCGCACGACGGCCGACGTCGCGACTGCCGTCCACCGACTGGGCGGCACCTGCACGTGGCGCGAGCTGCGCCGGGCAGTGTCCTGGCGCCTCATCGCCCGCGCCACCGAGGAGGGCGTGGTCCGGCACCCGGGCCGGGGCGTCTACACGCTCGCGGGCGCCCACGACGGCCGGGTGGTGGCCCGCCGCCTGACCGGCGTCGCGTCGCATCGCACCGCCGCGCTGCACTGGGGCTGGAAGGTCAAGTGCTCGCCGCCCCTCCCCGACGTCGCGATCCCGGCGAACCGCAAGCTGCGTGCGAGCGCGGAGGGCCTGTCGACGCTGCACCGCCGAAACCTGGACCCGTCCGACGTCTCCGGCGGCTGGGTGACGACGCCGGTGCGCACCGTCATCGACTGCTGCCTCGACCTTCCCTTCGACGAGGCACTGTCGGTCTTCGACTCCGCGCTGCGCAGCGGGCTGCCCCGCCAGGTCGTCGTCTCGGCGACGGCACGTCTCGGCCCACGGCACCGGGCACGCGTGCTCGCCGTCGAACGACACGCCACGGCGAAGGCGGCGAACCCGTTCGAGTCGGTGCTGCGCGCCATCGCGCTCGGCGTCGACGGAACGTGCTGGGAACCGCAGCACCGGATCCGGTACGACGACTTCTTCGCCCGCGTCGACCTCGCCGACGAGGCCCTCGGCATCGTCCTGGAGGCCGACAGCTTCGAGTTCCACGGCGAGCGGGCGGCCCTGGGTCGTGACTGCGAGCGCTATGACGAGCTCGTGGCCCGCGGCTGGCTCGTGCTCCGTTTCTCGTGGGAGC
>NZ_JBNDHY010000229.1:0-4763 GCF_056755315.1 Monashia sp. HAY1-2A | reverse complement strand
TCCGTCGTCGGCAGCGTCAGATGTGTATAAGAGACAGCTTCAGCACCGAACGAATCGTTCGGTCACACCGATCCCGCGCCTCAGCACTGAACGACTCGTTCGGTCACACCGATCCCGCGCCTCAGCACCGAACGAGTCGTTCGGTGTCGAACTGCGCGGTCCACCGGTGTGTTCGGGCCTCGGCGGCGCGTTCGGGCCTCACCGACGCGTTCGGCCGACCGATCCCGCGCCTCAGCACCGAACGACTCGTTCGGTGCCGAACTGTCCGGTGCACCGGTGAGTTCGGGCTCTACCGACGCGTTCGGGCCTCACCGACGCGTTCGAGCCTCACCGGCGCGTTCGGCCGACCGATCCCGCGCCTCAGCACCGAACGACTCGTTCGGTGCCGAACTGCGCGGTGCACCGACGCGTTCGGGCCTCACCGACGCGTTCGGCCCGGGCGAGGCGGGTCAGCGACGGCCGCTGGCGAGGCGGGCGAGGGCGACGATGATCGCGATGCCACTGCCGACGAAGCCGAACCACAGCGCGGTCCGGGCGACGACCTCCCACACCGCATCGTGGGCGAAGTCGAAGGGGAAGACCTGCCAGATGCGGACCAGGGCGGCCAGGCCGATCGAGGTCGTGACGAGGTCACCGAGGGCGCGCAGCCGGGGCGGGTCGGCCACGGTGTAGACGAGGTTGGCGACGAGCCCGGCCACGAGCGTGGCGTTGACCAGGCCGAGGACGAGCGTCATCGCCGGCGTCAGGAACGGCACGGCCTCCCAGCCGGGTGCGACGTCGATGAGGTAGAGCAGCACCCCGTTGACGACGACCGCGGCGATGTAGCCGGCGCTCGCCGACGCGGGCAGCGTCCCACCGGCGGTCCGGCGGGACGGCTGGCTGGTCGGCTCACGGGTCGGCTGGTGCAGGTGGGTGGACATGAGGACTCCTCTCGGGCCCGGCCGGTCAGCCGGTCGGGGTGTGGTGCCAGAGGTCGGGCTGGTCCGCGGGCCGCGGCTCACCCGGGGTCGACGCGTCCGGCGGGACGACCGTGTCCGGCGGGACCACCGCGTCGCCGCGTGGCGGGCCGGACGGCGGGGCCAGCGGCGGCAGCGGCTCGCTGCCACCGGCGTCGAAGCGGAACGGCGGGTACACGTCGGTCATGAGCGCCGCGTACGCCATGACGCGGTAGACCCAGCGGTTGAGCCCGACGACGACGTCGAACAACCCCCGCGGCATCGTGCCGGTGACGAGCAGCACGATGCCCGCGACGAACACGAGGATGCCGAGCACACCGGGCCAGCCACCGACCCGCACACCCTGGCCGTCGGTGTGCGACTGGGTCCCGACGATGAGGGCGACGACGACCCAGTGCGGCAGCAGGAGCAGCCACTTGACGAAGATGAGGCCGCGCGACAGCCGCTCGGGGTAGGCGATGTCGAGGCGCGCGTCGTCACCGGGCTGCGGGTCCAGCGAGAACGGTGGGTAGCGGTCGGTGCCGAGTCCGCCCGAGCCGCAGTAGTGCATGACGCGCCAGCTCCAGCGCATCACGCCGACGTTGAGGTCGAAGAGGCTGCGCGGGTAGCGGCCGGTGACGAGGATCGCGAACCACGCGCAGACCGTGGTCACGCCGAAGACGAGCCACAGGCCGACGAGCACGACGAGGTGCGGCAGGGCGAGGAACCACTTGACCAGCCACAGCCAGCGCGACAGGTCGCGCGCGATCCGCGCCTCGAGCACGACGGGGTGCGCGAGCGTCGGCTGCACCGCGTCCGCCCGGTCGATGCCGGACGACGCGGACCCCACCCCCGGGCCGGCGCCCGCAGCTCCGGTGGTCACGACGGGACGCCCCCGGGGCGTCGGGCCGGGCCCGGAGCCGGGCTCGTCGTGGTCGTGGTCGCGCGCGCGGTCCCGTCCGCGGACACCGCTGACGACGAGGACGACGCCGACCACGAGGAGCGCCAGCCCGACGACGACCATCCCGACGCCGAGGGGCACGACCGCCGCGGACCGGACGCCGGCGACGGCCGACACCGACACGCCGGGCACACCGGACGCGTTGAGCACGGCCACGGTCCAGCTGCCGGAGCGCAGGGTCCACGTCAGCGTCTGCGTGCCCGAGCCGGTGGCCCTGGCGGCCCAGAAGCTCTGGGTGGCGGGCGGGGCGACCGACCCGCTGCCCGGCACCGCGCGGTAGGTGACGACGCCGCGGGCGTCGACGCCGACCACCTGGTCGCGCGCGGCGCCAGAGAGGTAGCGGTCGAGGGCCGCGGTGGGCGCGACACCGACGAAGACCGGGTTGACGCCTTCCGCGGGAGTCACGGCGAGGCGCATCTCGAGGTCGAGGCGGTCGACGACGCTGCTCGGGCCGTCGAGCCGGACCATCGTGTCGGTGGTCGTCACGGCGACGCCCGGGGAGGCGAGGCGCTCGATCGACACGGAGTGCCAGCCGGCGCTGTCGCGGGACGTCGCCTCCAGCACCCCGATGGCACCACCGCCGACGATGAGGCCCAACCCCGGCAGGAGGAGCAGGCAGCCGATGACCAACATGACAACATGACGCGTTTTCATGGCGAACTCCGTTGACGGCTCTACGTTTTCAACGTTAGGCCGGTCCTCGCGCGGCGCCGCCGGAGTGTGACCCACGAGTCCTGTCCGCCACATCACACCTGCCGGACCGTCTCGTGGGTCACCTTTCGCGGACGCCCCCGGCGGGCCGCGGGACGATGGCCGTGGAGGCGGATCCCATGAGCACCCTGATCGTCCACGAGTCCATGTTCGGCAACACAGCCGCGATCGCCGAGGCCATCGCCGAGGGGATCGCCCGCACTCGCGGTGCGCCGCCCGGCAGTCCACCAGACGCCTCAGCCCCAGATCCGGGCGGCCACCCGACCACGGTCCGCGTCGTCCCCGTGACGCAGGCCCCGACCCGCATCGGTGACGACGTGGAGCTGCTCCTCGTGGGCGGCCCGACGCACGCGTTCTCGATGTCGCGCAGCTCGACGCGGGCCGACGCGGCCCGCCAGGGCGCGACGGGCTCCCCCCACCGCGGCATCCGGGAGTGGATCGACGAGGTGGAGCCTCGGGAGGACCTGCGGGTGATCACGTTCGACACCCGCGTCCACGTCCGGATGCTGCCGGGGTCGGCGGCCAAACAGGCGGCGATCGCTTTGCGGCACAAGGGGTTCCAGCGCGCCGAGCGTGGTGAGAGCTTCTGGGTCGGTGGTACGGACGGTCCGCTCTCGCACGACGAGGTCGTGCGGGCCCGGGCGTGGGGCGCGTTCCTCGCGACCCTGCCCGTCGCGGTCTGACGCTGTCTGACGCGGTCCGTCGCGGTCCGACGCGCTCCGGAAGGGCACATTTTGGGGCCCGGCTCGCCGTGCGAGTCCGGGCCCCGGGCGACGGTTCACGTACCACATCGGGCCAACCGTCAAAGTCTTTGCGTCGTCATGAATTGTTCCGACTTTCTCCATTGAAACGTCGGCAGACACGCCGCTTTGCCCGATTGCAGATAACTTGCGGGAAGCCAGCAGGCACGTTGCGATGCGTCATACAGTGCCCGCAGGACCCACCGAGCCCGCGAGGACCACGATGCAGAGCAGCACGTTCACGCTGACCACGCCCGACGGCACCGAGGTGTTCGTCAACCGCTGGCTGCCCGACGGCGCGGTCAAGGGCATCGTCCAGATCGCGCACGGCATGGCCGAGCACTCCTCGCGGTACGCGCGCTTCGCGGAGCGGCTGACGGCCCACGGGTACGCCGTCTACGCGTCCGACCACCGCGGTCACGGGCGCACGCCCGGCACGCGCGGCAGCTTCGCCGCGAACGAGGGCTGGCAGACCGTCGTCGACGACCTGCGCGCCGTCGCCGACCGGGCCCGCGAGGAGCACCCGGAGCTGCCCCTCTTCCTCCTCGGCCACAGCATGGGCAGCTTCCTGGCCCGGGGCTTCGCGGCCCAGCACGGCGCCGAGCTGGCCGGGCTCGTGCTGACCGGCACGGCCGGCAGCGCCGGACCGCTCGGCAACGTCGGGGTCCTCCTCGCCACGGCCCAGGCGCGGCTCCGCGGCCACGAGCACGTCAGCGGCCTGATGAACCAGCTGACGTTCGGCCAGTACAACGCGGCGTTCAAGCCGACGCGCACCGAGTTCGACTGGCTCTCGCGCGACACGGCCGAGGTCGACAAGTACGTAGCGGACCCCGACTGCGGGTTCGTCTTCACCGCGGGCGGCTTCGTCGACCTGCTCAAGGGCCTGGCCGCCGTCAACAGCGACCGCGTCGTGTCGCGGATCCCCGAGGACCTGCCCATATACCTCGCCGCCGGCGACATGGACCCGGTCGGCAACAAGGGCAAGGGCGTGCGGGCGGTCGCCAACCAGCTACGGCGCGTCGGCGTCCGGGACGTCACCGTCACGCTCTGGCCCGGCGCGCGGCACGAGATCCTCAACGAGACCAACCGCGACGAGGTCGAGGCCGAGATCGTCGACTGGCTCGACGCCCACCTCCCCGCCTGACAGCGCCGCAACCGCCGCCCTCGGGCCTGACCCCGCGCCTGCCCCGCCCCTGTCCCGCACCTGCCCTGCCCGCGACACCGCCGGCCGCCCGTCCCGCAACACACCGAGCAGTTGCCAACCGGGCCCAGGAATACCTCGCACCTGTCTCTTATACACATCTCCGAGCCCACGAGACGCGTAGTAATCTGGGGGGGTGGTTTTTTTTTTTGGGGGGGGGGGGGGGGGGGGGGGGGGGGGGGGGGGGGGGGGGGGGGGGGGGGGGGGGGGGGGGG
>NZ_JBNDHY010000228.1:0-5011 GCF_056755315.1 Monashia sp. HAY1-2A | reverse complement strand
CCCCCCCCCCCCCCCCCCCCCCCCCCCCCCCCCCCCCCCCCCCCCCCCACCCCCCCCCCCCCCCCCCCCGATTACTACGCGTCTCGTGGGCTCGGAGATGTGTATAAGAGACAGCCGAACGACTCGTTCGGTCGCGCAGCGGGCCGGCGGTGCGGGGGCCGGCTCGGGTGCGGCCGGCTCGGGTGCTCGTCCCGCCACGGTTCATTCCGCAAACACCGCGCGCACCCGCGGTTCCGTGCCAGTATCGGTTCAGCCCGATTCGAGGCTTTTGTGCAAAAGACACGGGGATGCATGTCTCGAGTGCGACGAACTGAGTGGGTCCCTTTCCGCAGGGCGGCCATCGGATGCGTCGTCGTGGCCGTGGCGCTGGCCGCCTTCGGCCTGACCGGCCGCGGCAGCCATACAGTCGTCCGGGCCGTCAGCGACGCGGGGTTCGTGCTGTTCTCGGTGTTCGCGGGCGGTGCGTGCTTCCGTGCGGCCCGCCTCAGGGGGCCCGGACAGCGCCTCCCGTGGTGGCTGCTGGGCGGTGCAGCGACGTGCTACGCCCTCGGCAACACGGTCTGGTTCTACTACCAGGTGCTGGCGCCGGACTCACAGACCTATCCCGGACCCGCTGACGTCTTCTTCGTCGCCGTCGTGCCGTTCGCCATCGGGGCGATGCTGACCTTTCCGAGCCGGGAGCTGACCCCGGCGGCGCGGGTGCGGTCCATCGCGGACGGGCTCGTCGTGGGCGCCGCGCTGTTGTTCATCAGCTGGATCCTGGTCGTCGGACCCCTCTTCGAGCAGCTCGGCGACGTGACCTGGATCTACCTCGCGGTCTACCTGTTCTACCCGCTCGCCGACATCGTCATCATCTCGATCGCCATCGGCCTCGCCATCCGTGCGGCGGGCCGCGAACGCCTTCCCATCCTCCTCGTCGCTGCCGGGTTCGTGTCGATCGCCTGTGCCGACACAGGAATCAGCTACCTCGCGCTCCAGGGGAAGGACGCCGCGGGAAGCGGCCTCGACCTCGGCTGGACCGTCGGCTACATGCTGCTCGGTCTGGCCGCTCTCGCACCATCGCGGCGTGCGGACGTCGCCGAGGACCGCGTGGACCCGCGCGCCCTGGCGCGCGAGCTGCTGCCCTACCTGCCCGTGGCGGCCGTGCTGGTCGTCGTCGCCGGGTCGCCGGGCCTGCTCGCGGACCGAGTCCTCGTCGGCGTCCTGGTCGCTGTCGTTGCCCTGCTGGTCTTCCGGCACATGCTGACGCTCGCGGACAACATCCGGCTCACCGGACACCTGGAGGACACGGTGCGGCGGCGCACCCAGGCGCTCGAGCAGCTCACGCACCAGCACCGCTCCATCCTCGACGGGGCGGGCGAGGGCATCGTGGGTCTCGACCGGCTGGGGCGGCTGACCTTCGTCAACCCGGCGGCAGCGGCGTTGCTCGGGCGTGCCCCGACCGAGCTCGCCGGCCGTTCCCTCCACGAGGTGACCCAGCCGCTCGACGCCCGCGGCGAGCCCGTGACGGCAGCGTTGGACCCGGTCGCGCAGGCTCTCCTCGACGGTCAGGTCCGCGCCGTGACCGACGCGACCTACCGCCGGGCGGACGGCACCTACTTCCCCGTCGAGCTCACCGTGGCACCGACCCGGGACTCGCAGGAGGAGGTCAGCGGCGCGGTGCTGATGTTCCGCGACGTGACCGAGCGTCGGGAGGTCGACCGGATGAAGGACGAGTTCGTCTCGGTCGTCAGCCACGAGCTGCGCACACCACTCACGTCCCTGCGTGGCGCCCTCGGCCTGCTGCAGGGCGGGTTGCTCAAGGACGCGGAGCCGAGGGCACAGCGCATGGTGCACATCGCGGTCGAGTCCACCGACCGTCTGATCCGTCTCATCAACGACATCCTCGACGTCGAGCGGATCGCCTCGGGCAAGCTCGCGCTGCACCGAAAGGCGTGGTCGGTCAGCGAGCTCGTGGCCCGGGCCGTCGAGGAGATGACCGGTCTCGCTGCGCAGGCAAGGGTTCGGCTGCAGGTCGGCGAGGTCCGAGGCTCCGTGGACGCGGACGCGGACCGCATCGTCCAGACGCTCACCAACCTGCTCTCCAACGCCGTCAAGTTCTCGCCACCCGACGGCACCGTCCGGATCACCGCCGCGGAGACGGACAGGGAGGTGACCGTCACCGTCAGCGACGAGGGAGACGGCATCCCAGCGGACCATCTGGAAGCCGTCTTCGGACGGTTCGCGCAGGTGGATGCCTCGGACAGCCGGGAGAAGGAAGGCAGCGGTCTCGGCCTGGCGATCTGTCGCGGCATCGTCGAGCAGCACGGCGGGCGGATCTGGGCCCTCAGTGAGCCCGGCTCGGGCGCGACCTTCTGCTTCACGCTCCCGATGGTCGACGCCTCCGACCCGCTCGGGGCGCCGGACGCGATCCGATCGGTCCCACCGGTCCTCGTCTGCGAGGACGACGCCGCGACCCGCGCCGTCATCTCCGAGCTGCTCCGTTCCGAGGGCTATCGGGTGGTCGGCGCGGGATCCGCCGAGGAGGCCCTGACGCTGGCTCTCCGGGAGACGCCGGCCGCGGTCCTGATGGACCTGGCCCTGCCGGGACAAGACGGTTGGACGGCCATCTCGGCACTGCGGGCCGACGAGCGGACCCGCGATGTCCCGGTCATCGTCATCAGCGGCACCGAACCCGGACGCGTGCCGACCGATGTCGTCGCCTGGCTGACCAAGCCCCTCGACATCGCCTGGCTGCTGGCCGAGCTGAACGTCGCGGTCGCGGACGGCGGCGCGGGACCCCGCCTGCTCATCGTCGAGGACGACCCGGCGTTGACCGGCGTGCTCGTGGCGCTCTTCGCCGAGCACGGCGTGACCGCGGTGGCCGCGCACACCGCCCGGGACGCCCTCCGGCTGAGCCAGGAGATCGCGCCCGACCTGCTGCTGCTCGACCTGCTGCTCCCCGACGGTGACGGGTTCGACCTGGTCGACTGGCTCCGCGAGGACCCGAGGCTGTGTCGCGTGCCTCTGGTCGTCTACAGCGCGCTGGAGCTCGACGAGCACGACAAGCAGCGACTCCGTCTCGGTCCGACGCAGTTCTTCACGAAGGCGCGGACGAACCCGGCCGATGTGCAGCACCAGGTGCTGCAGCTCCTCGACGCGGTGGTCACGGGAGGCACCCGATGAGCCGGCGAGTGCTCATCGTCGACGACGACGACGCGATCCGTGAGGTCGCCCAGGCCAGTCTCGAGATGGTGGCCGGGTGGGAGGTCACCGCGGCCTCCAACGGCATGGAGGCGTTGACCATGGCAGCCGCCGACCCACCCGATGCCATCATCCTCGACGTGATGATGCCCGTCATGGACGGGCCCACGACCTTCGCCCGGCTGCAGGACGATCCACGCACGCGCGACGTGCCGGTCGTGCTGCTCACCGCGAAGGTGCAACCGGCCGAACGGCGGCGGTGGGACGGCCTGGGCGTGGCGGGCGTCCTCGCCAAGCCCTTCGACCCGTTCTCCCTGTCGGTGCAGGTCTCCCAGCTGCTCGGGTGGGACTCGTGAACGCCACAGGTCCCCGTCCCGACGGCTCACCGGCCGGCGGGGCCGGTGCCGGGCCGAGCGCCGCCGAACGGCTGCAGGCCATCTACGACCGGGCCCGCGCGTCCTTCACCGAGAACCTCGACACCATCGACACGGCCGTCGAGCACCTGGCGGGCGACGTCCTCGACGAGGAGGAGCGGCACGCGGCCGAACGCGCTGCGCACCGGGTCGCGGGTGCAGCGGGAACGGTGGGCTTCCCGCAGGCCACCGCACCGGCCAGGCAGCTCGAGGACGCGTTCGCCGAGGGCCCCCGCCCGGGCGACGTCGCCGTCTTGCGAGGCCAGGCGGCCGCTCTGCGCCAGGTCCTCGCGGGCGCGGCCGCGACCGACGACGAGTAGCCAGGCCCAAACTCTTCCCGTCAACTGTTGACAGTCTTCCGTCCCGCTCTCTACTCTTGCGGCAACGACCGAAGAGAGAGGGCTGCCTTCAATGAGCGCTCCGCAGTTCCCCCCGACGCACTCCCCGGCCAGCGACAGAACCTGATCAGCTCCGACCACCCGGGGCCTGGCCAGCAGCCCCCACCAGGCGCGAGTGGTCAGCGGGACCTCCCCCAGCGCGCCGACCGAAGCCACCGGCATTCGGCGTGCCCGGATGCAGACCCGCGCAGAGTCGGTGACAAGCCACTACGCGGGTACGGCCGCGGGCCCGCATCCCTCGGCGCGCCCCTGCGCACCGAGGACATGGAGCGACCTCCTCGCCGCGACGACGACGTCGACGCGCGGGGGGCTGGCCCTGCCTGACGACGAGTAGGTGAGTCCAGCGCGGGGTCGCAGGCGCCAGCGATGTCACCGACCACGGAGAAGTGGCGCACCTCCACCGAACGGATCGCTCGTGCCCGCCGCGGCAGCTGGCCACCCAGCACGGACCTTCGACCACCCAGCAACACACCGAGACCCACCCGGGCGAGAGTGAGCTCGCCCGCGAAACAAGGAAGTTGGACATGACCCGTATCAATGGCGCTACCACCGAAGGAAACCAGACCATGAGCATCAAGCGACGCGTATGCCTCGCGGCGTTGGCTCCTGTGCTCCTGCTCTCGGCCGCGGCGTGCAGCTCGTCGGCCGCCGGGGGTACGACCGACGCCGCTGGTGCGGCTCCGACCGGGTCGGTGCCGGAGGTGCAGGTGGATCCCGCGGCGGTCAAGCTGTTGCCGGCGGCGGTCAAGGAGCGCGGCACGATCTCGATGGCCGCGGACCTGCACAACCCGCCCACCTCGTACCTGGACACCGACAACAAGACGCCGGTCGGGTACAACGTCGACATCGCCACGCTGCTGGCGAAGACGCTCGGACTGAAGCTCGAGGTCAAGAACGTCTCGTTCGACACCATCATCCCCGGCCTCTCCGCCGGTCGTTTCGACTTCACCGCGACGAACATGAGCCCGACCCCGGAGCGGCTCAAGGTGCTGGACATGGTCACCTACTGGTCGGCCG
>NZ_JBNDHY010000227.1:0-5049 GCF_056755315.1 Monashia sp. HAY1-2A | reverse complement strand
GCTTCTGAACGGAGCGCGCGAAACGTGGTCGGAGCGCGGGAAATGTCGCGCGCCCGAACCTGGATTCGCGCGCTTCTGGACGGAGCGCGCGAAAAGTGGTCGGAGTGCGGGAAATGTCGCGCGCCGGAACCTGGATTCGCGCGCCGACGCGGCCGCGTCCTGCGCTGTGTCCGGGGTCAGCGGTCCTCGGGCTCGTCCGCGATCTCGTCGACGACGTGCACCGCGGCCTCCTCGGCGGACGCGGCAGCCCCGTCGATCCCGACGTCGGTGGCCCACACCTGCTTCTCGGCGTCCTCGTGCGCCCCCTCGTCGTCGGCGACGAGGCGACCGGCGCGCTGGTCGCCGACCTCGTTGTCACCGAGCCAGTCGTCCTCGGCCGCGATGGAGTCGGGGTCGTCACCGCCGAGGCGGTCCTCGTCGAGGCCGCTCTCGTTCTCGGGCCGCCCGTACGCCGAGGCGGGGTCGGGCTCCTCCTGCAGGATGCGCTGGTCGATCGTCTCGTCGAGGGACTGCTCGTAGGCGGTCGTCCCGAACGCGTCGGTGCCCCGCTCGGTCTCGGGCGGGGAGTAGCCCCGGTCCAGCGGGTCGTCGACGTCCTCGTCGTCCAGGTCCTCGATGTTCGAGGGCTGGTCCTCGTCGTCGACGCTGTAGGTCGTCAGGTCGTCGCTGATGCTCTCGTCGGGCCCGGTGTCGCTCACCGTGTCGCTCCTTCCGCGGCGGGGGCGGTGCTCTGCGAGGTCCCTACCCCGGCTGCACGCTCCCGTGTCACCTTCTCGGCGGCGGCGAGGGCCACGCACGTCGCGACGCCCGCCATGGCGGTGCGGACCTCCTCGAGGGTCGGGAAGGTCGGGGCGAGGCGGATGTTGCGGTCGCGCGGGTCCTGACCGTGCGGGAACGAGGCCCCCGCCGGGGTCAGGGCGATGCCGGCCGCCTTGGCCAGCTCGACGACGCGCGAGGCCGTGCCGTCGAGCACGTCGAGGTTGACGAAGTAGCCGCCGGTCGGGTGGCTCCACGTGGCCACCTCGAGCCCCGCCAGGCCCGCGGTCAGGGCCTCGTCGACGGCGGCGAACTTCGGGGCGATGATCTCGCGGTGCCGGCGCATGTGCGCGCGGACGCCGTCGGCGTCGCGGAAGAACTCGACGTGGCGCAGGTGGTTGACCTTGTCGGGACCGATCGAGGCCATCGACAGGTGCTTGAGGTACCACCGGACGGTCGCCTCGCTCGCCGCGAGGACCGCGACGCCCGCCCCCGCGAAGGTGATCTTCGAGGTCGAGGCGAACATGATCGGCCGGTTCGGGTTCCCCGAGGCGGCCGCCAGCGTGAGGATGTCCGCACTCTTGGCCTCGTCGTCGGTGAGGTGGTGGAACGCGTAGGCGTTGTCCCAGAAGATCGTGAAGTCCGGCGCCGCGGTCGGCATCGCGGCGAGGCGGGCCGCGACCTCCTGCGACACGACGGCCCCCGTCGGGTTGGCGTACGTCGGCACGATCCAGATGCCCTTGACGGTCGGGTCGTCCTTGACGAGCGCCTCGACGGCCGCCATGTCCGGGCCGTCGTCGTGCATGTCGACGTTGACCATCTCGATGCCGAGCTCGGCGAGCATCGAGAAGTGGCGGTCGTAGCCGGGCACGGGGCAGATGAACTTCACGGCGGGCTCCTGCGACCACGGCCGCGGCGAGCCGACGCCGCCGAACAGGAGCAGGTCGACGACCGTCGTGTACATCATCGTCAGGCTCGAGTTGCCGCCGGCGACGACCTGCGACGCGTCGACCCCGAGCAGGTCGGCGAAGATCTCGCGCAGCTCGGACAGCCCCTCGAGGCCGCCGTAGTTGCGGACGTCGACGCCGCCGCGGTCCTTCGTCGTCGTCGGCAGCCGGAGCAGGTCGTCGGACAGGTCCAGCTGGGCGCTCGAGGGCTTGCCGCGCGTCAGGTCCAGCGTGAGGCTGCGGTCCTTCAGGGCCGCATAGGCTGCCTGCTGCTCCGTGAGGAAGGCGGCGAGGTCGTCGTCGGACAGGGACGCGAGGGGGCTGCGCGAGTTCGTCACGTCCACGATCCTGCCACCGGGTGCGCGACCCGAGCAGGGCGGTCCGCATGCCGGTGGTGTGGCGCCGCGACGGCCGGTTCGCGTCGGGCCGATCCGTCCCGTATGATCGTCGCTCGGACGGCTGACGCTGGCCATGCTGTCGCATGCCGTCCCGCCGCGGTCGCCCCACGACCACGGCGAAGGGCAATAGCTCAATTGGTAGAGCACTGGTCTCCAAAACCAGCGGTTGGGGGTTCGAGTCCCTCTTGCCCTGCGCATCCCAGTGATGTGGTCGTCGTGCAAGGCGGCACGCGGCTCCTGCCCCGGACCTCGGGGCCTGTCGCGGGCCGTTTCCCAGGCAGAAAGTAGGAATCGTGACGGAGACGAGCGCCAAGCGCGGGTCCGGCCGGGCCGGCCAGGCTCGCGGCGGCAACCCGCTGTCGCGGTTCTTCGGTGCGATGAGCCTCTTCGTCCGGCAGATCCTCGACGAGCTGCGCAAGGTCGTGCGTCCCACGGGTCCCGAGCTCGTGCGGTACACGACGGTCGTCGTGGTCTTCGTCGTGGTCATGATGGCCCTGGTGTCGGCGCTCGACTTCGGTCTGAGCAAGCTGATCTCGTGGGTCCTCACCGGTTCGACGACCTAGGTCGCGCATCGGGCCGGGCGCGCGGGACACGGCCGCCCCCGTCACCGGGAGTCAGCCCAGCCGCACCGGCTGGTCCACGAGCAAGGAAGTAGGTCAGAGCGTGTCCGAGCAGTTCGCCCCGCAGGGCGCCCCGAACGGCGAGAACACCGAGAGCGACGTCGTCGAGCCGCTGGTCGACGCGTCCGACGCCTCGGTTGACGCCGCGGGTGAGGACACCGCCGACGTGACTCTCGACGAGACGACCGGTGAGGTCGCCGAGGGCGACGCGGACGTCGACGCCGACGTCGACGCCGAGGGTGACGTCGACGCCGAGGGCGACGTCCACGCCGAGGGCGACGCCGACGCCGACCGCGCCGGCGCGCCCGAGAGCGCCGACCCCGTCGCGGACTTCAAGCGTGACCTCCGGATGCGTGACGGCGACTGGTTCGTCGTGCACTCGTACGCGGGCTACGAGAACCGGGTCAAGGCCAACCTCGAGACGCGCATCCAGACCCTCAACATGGAGGACTTCATCTTCGAGATCGAGGTGCCCATGGAGGAGGTCACCGAGATCAAGAACGGCCAGAAGAAGCAGGTCCGCCGCGTCCGGATGCCCGGGTACGTCCTCGTGCGCATG
Source organism: Monashia sp. HAY1-2A (assembly GCF_056755315.1). Classification (NCBI taxonomy): domain Bacteria; kingdom Bacillati; phylum Actinomycetota; class Actinomycetes; order Micrococcales; family Intrasporangiaceae; genus Intrasporangium; species Monashia sp. HAY1-2A. The sequence goes on along the minus strand of NZ_JBNDHY010000227.1, from coordinate 1,769 downwards.
GACCTCACCGACGAGAGCTGGGGCGCCGTGCGCCACACGCCGGGCGTGACCGGTTTCGTCGGCAACGCCCACCAGCCCGTGCCGCTGTCCGTCGACGAGGTGTTCACGATGCTCGCGCCGAGCCTCGAGGCCGCCGCCCCCGCCGGTGGCGCCGCCGCGGCTGCGTCGAGCGCGCCGAAGGACGTGCGGGTCGTCGACTTCGAGGTCGGCGAGTCCGTCACCGTCATGGAGGGCCCGTTCGAGACCCTCCCCGCCACGATCTCCGAGATCAACACCGACACCCAGAAGCTCAAGGTGCTGGTCTCGATCTTCGGCCGGGAGACCCCGGTCGAGCTGTCCTTCGGCCAGGTCGCCAAGATCTGACCGACCGGACCACGCGGTCCGCACCATCGCCCCCGCGGCACCCGCGGAGGCATGCAACCGGGTCATCGCCCACGGCGTCGGCCCACAACGAAGAAGGTAGGCACCCATGCCCCCCAAGAAGAAGGTCTCCGGCTTCATCAAGCTGCAGATCCAGGCCGGTCAGGCCACGCCCGCTCCGCCGGTCGGCCCGGCCCTCGGCCAGCACGGCGTCAACATCATGGAGTTCGTCAAGGCGTACAACGCCGCGACGGAGGCCCAGCGCGGCAACGTCATCCCGGTCGAGATCACGGTCTACGAGGACCGCTCGTTCACGTTCGTCACCAAGACGCCGCCGGCCGCCGAGCTCATCAAGAAGGCCGCCGGTGTGGCCAAGGGCTCCGGCGAGCCGCACAAGACGAAGGTCGCCAAGCTCTCGCGCGACCAGGTCCTCGAGATCGCCCGCCAGAAGATGGAGGACCTCAACGCCCACGACGAGGAGATGGCGGCGCGCATCATCGCCGGCACCGCTCGCTCGATGGGCATCGACACCGAGCTCTGAGAGCCGGGTCACCCTGATGTCGGGAGCCCGCCCCCTCGGGGGCGGGCCGCCCCGAACCGAGCCGCACGGCACACCGGCCACCGAGGCCGGCCCCCGGCCGGCGGCTCCGTGGGAGACCAGCGCACGGTCGCACCACGACTCCACGAAACAGCAAGGAGCAGTCATGAAGCGCAGCAAGAACTACCGCGCAGCCGCCGAGCTCATCACGCCCGGCAAGGTCTACGCGCCCCTCGAGGCCGTCCGCGTCGCCAAGCAGACGGCCAAGGCCAAGTACGACGAGACCGTCGAGGTGGCCTTCCGCCTCGGCGTCGACCCGCGCAAGGCCGACCAGGCCGTCCGTGGCACCGTCAACCTGCCGCACGGCACGGGCAAGACGGCCCGCGTCCTCGTGTTCGCCAACGCCGACAAGGCCGAGGCTGCCCGTGAGGCCGGCGCCGAGTACGTCGGCTCGGACGACATGCTCGAGAAGGTACAGGGCGGCTGGCTCGACTTCGACGCCGTCGTCGCGACGCCCGACATGATGGGCAAGGTCGGTCGACTCGGCAAGGTCCTCGGCCCGCGCGGTCTCATGCCGAACCCGAAGACCGGCACGGTCACGATGGACGTCGCCAAGGCCGTCACCGACATCAAGGGCGGCAAGATCGAGTTCCGCGTCGACAAGCACGCGAACCTCCACTTCATCATCGGCAAGGCCTCCTTCGACGAGAAGTCGCTCGTCGAGAACTACGCCGCAGCGCTCGAGGAGATCCTGCGACTCAAGCCGGCCAGCTCCAAGGGTCGCTACATCGAGAAGGCCACCGTCTCCACGACGATGGGCCCCGGCATCCCGCTCGACTTCAGCAAGACGCGCAACCTCCTCGTCGAGGAG
>NZ_JBNDHY010000226.1:0-5148 GCF_056755315.1 Monashia sp. HAY1-2A | reverse complement strand
ACAGCGACCTCGCCCCCACCGACATCGACACGACGACGCGCCTGACGCGCGAGCTGTCCATCCGCACGCCCCTCATCTCCGCCGCGATGGACACCGTCACCGAGTCGCGGATGGCCATCGCCATGGCACGCCAGGGCGGCATCGGCGTCCTGCACCGCAACCTCTCGATCCAGGACCAGGCCTACCAGGTCGACCTCGTCAAGCGGACCCAGACCGGCATGATCGCCAACCCGGTCACCATCGGCCCGGACCGCACCCTCGAGGAGCTCGACCAGATCTGCGGCGAGTACCGCATCTCGGGCCTGCCCGTCGTCGACGGCGACAAGAAGCTCATCGGCATGGTCACCAACCGCGACCTGCGCTTCACGCCCGTCGCCGAGTGGGCCACCACGCGGGTGCGGGACGTCATGACCCCGATGCCGCTCATCACCGGCCACGAGGGCATCAGCCGCGACGACGCCACGGCCCTGCTGCGCCAGCACAAGCGCGAGCGGCTGCCGATCGTCGACGCCGAGGGCCACCTCGCCGGCCTCATCACCGTCAAGGACTTCGTCAAGAGCGAGCAGTTCCCCGACGCCAGCAAGGACGACGCCGGCCGGCTCATGGTCGGCGCGGCCATCGGCTACTTCGGCGACGCGTGGGAGCGCGCGACGACGCTCATCGAGGCCGGCGTGGACGTCCTCGTCGCCGACACTGCGCACGGCCACGTGCGGATGCTCCTCGAGATGGTCGAGCGGCTCAAGTCCGACCCGGCCACGCGCCACGTCCAGGTCATCGGCGGCAACGTCGCCACCACCGACGGGGCCCAGGCGTTCGTCGACGCCGGAGCCGACGCCGTCAAGGTGGGTGTCGGCCCCGGCTCGATCTGCACGACCCGCATCGTCACCGGTGTCGGCGCGCCGCAGGTCACCGCCGTGCATGCCGCCGCCCAGGCCTGCAAGCCCGCGGGCGTGCCCGTCATCGCCGACGGTGGCCTCCAGTTCTCCGGCGACATCGCCAAGGCCATCGTCGCCGGCGCCGACTCGGTCATGATCGGGTCGCTCCTCGCCGGCTGCGAGGAGAGCCCGGGCGAGCTGATCTTCGTCAACGGCAAGCAGTTCAAGAGCTACCGGGGCATGGGGTCGCTCGGCGCGATGAGCAGCCGCGGCAAGAAGTCCTTCTCCAAGGACCGCTACTTCCAGGCCGAGGTCGAGTCCGACGACAAGATCGTGCCCGAGGGCATCGAGGGACGCGTCGCCTACCGCGGGCCGCTGTCGGCCGTCGCGCACCAGATGGTCGGCGGCCTGCGCCAGTCGATGTTCTACGTCGGCGCGCGCACCGTCCCCGAGCTGCAGGACAAGGGTCGCTTCGTGCGCATCACCTCCGCCTCGCTCAAGGAGAGCCACCCCCACGACATCCAGGGCATCGTCGAGGCGCCGAACTACTCGACGAGCGGCTGACGGTCCGCAGCCACCTCGGACCCTGCCTCGCGCCCGCGAACGGGCGTCCGGGAGGGCCGTGCGGGGTCGGTAGGATCGGCCGGTGACCGAGATCGAGATTGGCCGAGGCAAGCGCGGACGCCGCGCGTACTCCTTCGACGACATCGCGGTCGTGCCCTCGCGGCGCACCCGTGACCCCGAGGAGGTCTCGGTCGCCTGGCAGATCGACGCCTACCACTTCGACATCCCGGTCATGGCCGCGCCGATGGACTCGGTCGTCTCGCCCGAGACGGCCATCGCGCTCGGCAAGCTCGGCGCCCTGCCGGTCCTCGACCTCGAGGGGCTGTGGACCCGCTACGAGGACCCGACGGCCCAGCTGCGCGAGATCGCGGCGATCGAGCCGGAGGCGGCGACGAGCCGGATGCAGGAGATGTACGCCGAGCCGATCAAGCCCGAGCTCATCACCGAGCGGTTGCGCCAGCTGCGCGAGGCCGGTGTCACCGTCGCGGGGGCCCTGTCGCCGCAGCGCACGCAGCAGCACTGGAAGACCGTCGTCGACGCCGGCGTCGACCTGTTCGTCATCCGCGGCACGACGGTGTCCGCGGAGCACGTGTCGGGGCGCGCCGAGCCGCTCAACCTCAAGCGCTTCATCTACGAGCTCGACGTGCCGGTCATCGTCGGCGGGGCCGCGTCGTACACCGCGGCCCTGCACCTCATGCGCACCGGCGCGGCCGGCGTCCTCGTCGGTTTCGGCGGCGGCGCGGCGCACACGACCCGCACGGCCCTGGGCATCCACGCACCGATGGCCTCGGCCGTCGCCGACGTCGCGGCCGCCCGCCGCGACTACCTCGACGAGTCCGGTGGCCGGTACGTCCACGTCATCGCCGACGGCGGCGTCGGGACCTCCGGTGACATCGTCAAGGCGATCGCGTGCGGCGCGGACGCCGTCATGCTCGGCGCGGCCCTCGCCCGCGCCACCGACGCCCCGGGTGGTGGCTACCACTGGGGACCCGAGGCCCACCACGCCGAGCTGCCGCGCGGGGAGCGCATCGAGCTCGGCAGGCAGGCCTCCCTCGAGGAGATCCTCTTCGGTCCGGGCCGCCGGGCCGACGGGACGACGAACATCGTCGGTGCCCTGCGGCGCGCCATGGCCACCACCGGCTACTCCGACGTCAAGGAGTTCCAGCGCGTCGAGGTCGTCGTCTCGCCGTACCTCGGCAACTGACCGACATCCCGACGTCCCGGGTCCCGACGTCCTCGGTCCCGATGCACCGCAGCCGGCTGACCGCGTCACGGCTGCGGCACCCGCCCGCGGCGGTGCGCGTCGTCGTCCGCGCGCATACGCCCCTTTGATGGGTGTGCGATGGGTACGGCATGGGTGCCGGGTGGGCGTCAGACGCATCGGTGGTTAGGATCGGTCGATCGCGTTCCGCCAGGGGGTGGCCAGGAACGCGTTCGTGCGGTCCTGCCTGCCGCACCCTCCGCCGACGACGACAGCAGCGCAGGATGCCCTCCTGCGCGGGAAGGCCCGTTGACCCATGACCGACCCCACCCCCGAGACGACGCCGAGCTCCACCACGTCCCCCACCTCGGGTGCGCCGGGTAGGCCACTGTTCAGCATCGTCACCGCGGTGTACGACGTGTCGCGGTACCTGCCGGAGTTCTTCGCCTCGATCGAGGCGCAGACCTTCGACCTGTCCCGCCTGCAGGTCGTCCTCGTCGACGACGGGTCCACCGACGACAGCCTCGAGGTGGCCCGCGCCTGGGCCGAACGGGTGTCGTTCGAGGTCGTCGTGCTGACCCAGGAGAACGCCGGCCAGGCCGCGGCGCGCAACGCCGGCCTCGAGGTGGCGACGGGCGAGTGGGTGACGTTCACCGACCCGGACGACACCGTCAACCCGGCGTACCTGTCCTCGATGGCGACCTTCGCCACGCAGCACCCTGACGTCCAGTTCCTGTCCAGCAACGTCGTCCTGCGGATGGAGGCCACGGGCGAGGAGCGCAAGCACCCACGCTGGCGGATGTACGGCAGCAACCTGCTCGTCGACCTCGACGTGGCCACCTCGTTCATCCCGGGCAGCTCGACCACGTCGGCGATGCGTCGCGACGTCATCGGCGACCTGCGGTTCAACCCGGGACTGCGTCCGAACTTCGAGGACGGCGACTTCGCGGTCCGCTACCTGCTGCGCGCGCCGAACCGGCGCACCGGCTTCCTCGCCTCGGCGAAGTACTTCTACCGCAAGCGGGCGGACCAGTCCTCGACGCTGCAGACGGGCATCTCTGCGCTCGGCCGGTATGCCACCGTCCCGCGGGACGGGTACCTGGCGCTGCTGCGCGAGGCCACCGAGCAGTTCGGCCGCGCCCCGATGTGGGTCCAGCACGTCGTCCTCTACGAGCTGTCGTGGTACTTCTCGGCCGAGGACGCCATGGGCGCGTCGGCCGCTGCCATCGAGGGTGAGCTCGGGGCGTCGTTCCGCGAGGTCCTTGCGCGGATCGCCCAGCTCCTCGACGCCGACGTCGTCGACTCCTTCGACATCCGCAAGCTGCAGCCGCACTGGCGCGACATCCTCCTGCACGGCCTCGGCACCGAGCCGTGGCACACCCCGTACGTCGTCACCGACCGGTACGACCGGGTCAAGCGCCAGGTGCGCGTCCGGTACCGCTACGTCGGCGAGCCGCCGACCGAAGAGGTCTACACGCGCGGGTCCGTCGCGACCCCGCGCCACGCCAAGCTGCGCGCCATCGAGTTCTTCGGCGACACGCTCATGTGGGAGCGGGTGCTCTGGGTCGACGCCCGCGGCACCCTCGAGGTCCGTCTCGACGGGAAGCGTGTCGAGCTGTACGGCGACTGGCCGGGGCAGCGAACGCGCGCCCTCGGCGCCAAGGCCATCGCCCGTCGCTTCCGTCCCGTGCCCAAGCGGCGCAAGGAGGTGCTCGCGCAGCTCAAGGTCGACCCGGTGCGGCTCCTGGCGGCGCGGCCGCAGGTGCGCAAGGTCTTCGGGGACGCGTGGGTGCTCATGGACCGGATCCACGACGCGAACGACTCGGGCGAGATCCTGTTCCGGTACCTGCGCGATCACCGCCCGGAGATCAACGCCTGGTTCGTCGTGGAGAAGGACACGGCGGACTGGAAGCGCCTCAGGGCCGACGGGTACGGCAGCAGGCTGGTCGCGCACGGGTCGCTGCGGTGGAAGCTGCTCATGATCAACGCCGCCCACCTCGTCTCCTCGCACATCGACGTGCCCGTCCAGCGCCCACCGGCGGTGGTCGCGCACCTTCCACACCCGAGGTGGAAGTTCACGTTCCTGCAGCACGGCGTCATCAAGGACGACCTGTCGCGTTGGCTCAACGAGAAGCAGGTCGACGTGTTCGTGACGTCGACGCCGGGGGAGTACGAGTCCATCGCGGGCGAGGGGTCGCCGTACGTGTTCACCGACAAGGAGACGGTGCTGACCGGGCTGCCGCGTTTCGACCGGCTGCACGAGAAGGCGCAGCAGTTCACCGGTGAGGGCTGTGACCTGATCCTCGTGGCGCCGACGTGGCGCAACTGGCTGGTGCCGCCGCTGAAGCCGGGCAGCCAGCGTCGGGTCATCGACGCGCGGTTCTTCCAGACCGAGTACGCGCAGGCGTGGACGGCGTTCCTGACCAGCCCCGAGCTGGCCGAGCTGGCGCAGCGGACCGGTCGGCGCGTGGCGTTCCTGCCGCACCCGAACATCCAGCCGGTGCTGGC
>NZ_JBNDHY010000225.1:0-5115 GCF_056755315.1 Monashia sp. HAY1-2A | reverse complement strand
GGGGGAGGGGGGGGTGGGCGTGTCGGCTCTGCCGCCAGTGGCCCCGCTGGTGGCCGAGCTGCCGGAGGCCGCGGCGACCGGGGCGTCGGCCCCCACCGCGACCGGCTCGCCGTCGGCGAACACGTCGGACGCCGGGGCGTCCGCCCGCGGAGCGTGCTTGGCCACGTAGCGGTCGAGGTCCCGGACCGCCTTCTCGCCGCGCCGCAGGTCGACGAGCAGCGGCGTCGCGATGAAGATCGACGAGTACGCGCCGACGCCGATGCCGATGAACAGGGCGAGGGCGAGATCGAGCAGGGTCCCCGGACCGAGCAAGGTGAAGCCGACGAAGAGGATCGCGGCGATCGGCAGCAGGGCCACGACCGTCGTGTTGATGGAGCGCACGAGAGTCTGGTTGACGGCCAGGTTGGCCGCCGCGGGGTACGTCATGCGCCGCGTCCGGAAGGCGTCCGCCGTGTTCTCGCGCACCTTGTCGAAGACGACGACGGTGTCGTAGAGCGAGTAGCCGAGGATCGTGAGGAACCCGATCATGGACGACGGCGTGATCTCGAACCCGAAAAGGGCGTAGATGCCGACGGTGATGACGAGGTCGTGCAGCAGGGCGACGAGGCCCGACAGCGCCATCTTCCACGTCCGGAAGTACAGCGCCATGACGATCGTGACGAGCACGAGGAAGACGATGAGGCCGCGGATCGCCTGCTGGCTGACGGTCTCACCCCAGCTCGGGCCGATGAGCGAGGCGCTCACGGCGTTCTGCTGGACGCCGAACTCCTCGGCGAGGGCGGTGCGCGCCGCGTCGGTCCTGTCGTCGGCCGCCTCGGTCTGCACCCGGACGGTGTTCTGCCCGACGACGGTCGTGACGACGTTGCCGCTGATCCTCGCGTCGGCGATGGCCGCCTGGGCCTTCTCCTCGTAGCCCTCGGTGCTCGTGACGTTCTGGACGCGGAACTCCGAGCCGCCGCTGAACTCGATGCCGAAGTTCAGCCCCCTGGCGAAGATGCCGAGGAGGGCGAGCGCGACGAGGACGCCGGAGAAGGCGTACCAGAGCTTCTGGCGCTTGATGAAGTCGATCGAGCGCTTGCCCGTGTAGAGGTCGTTGCCGACCTGCGCGAAGCTGATCATGGGTCAGGCCTTCCCCTCGGCGGTGCGGGTGCTGGCGCCGGCACGGGCCGGCGTGCCGGCGGGGGCGGCCGGGCGCGGCGGGCCGAACTGGCCACGGCCCCGGTAGCGTGGCGACTCCTTGGCGCCGAGGCGCTTCGGGTCCAGGCCGGACCACCGGTGCCCGCCGCCGAAGAACGTCGTGCGCGCGAGCAGCTGCACCGTCGGGTGCGTGAACATGACGACGACGAGCAGGTCGATGATCGTGGTGAGCCCGAGCGTGAAGGCGAAACCGCGGACGTTGGCGGAGGCGAGCACGTACAGCACGATGGCGGCGATGAAGTTGACGGCGTCGGCGGCGATGATCGTGCGTCGGGCCCGCTTCCAGCCCGTCTCGACCGCGGCCACGAGCGGGCGCCCGTCGCGGACCTCGTCGCGGATGCGCTCGAAGTAGACGATGAACGAGTCGGCCGTGACACCGATGGCCACGATGAGGCCCGTGACGCCGGCCATCGTCAGGCGCAGCCCGTGCGTCGTGCCGAGGATCGTGACGGCGAGGTAGGTGATGGCCGACGCGACGAGCAGCGAGGCCACCGTGACGAACCCGAGTGCCCGGTACTGGAAGAGGGAGTACACGACGACGAGGAGCAGGCCGACGAGCCCGGCGAGCAGGCCGATGCGCAGCTGCTCCTCACCGAGCTGTGGCGTGATGGTGTCGTTGGTCTGGAGCTTGAACTCCAGGGGCAGGGCACCGAACTTCAGCTGCTGGGCCAGGGCCTTGGCCGAGTCGATCGTGAACGAGCCGGTGATCGAGGCGCGGCCGTCGCTGATGACGGCGCGGGCCTGGGGAGCGGTGATGACGGACTTGTCGAGCACGACGGCGAACTGGTCCATCGGCGGCTGGCTCTGCAGGCCGTAGAGGCGCTTGGTGACCTCCGCGAACTTCTTGGCGCCGGCCGAGTTGAAGGACAGGACGACCTCGACGATCGAGGTGGGCTGGCCGTTCGGGCCGGGCTGGAAGCCGCTCGAGGCGTCGGAGATCTGGCTGCCGTCGATCTCGACCGGGCCGAGGACGAACTTGGACGTGCGGTCGTCGCTGCAGGTGGCCAGCGGCTGGCTCGGGTCGTCGACGATGGCGTCGACGACGCCGGGCTTGCCGCAGCTGAGCGCCACGAAGTCCTTGGCGGCCTTGGCGGCAGCGGTGTCGGCCTTGGCCTTGGCCCAGCCCAGCCCGACGAGGCCCTTGCTGACCTGGGCCTTGACGGCGGCCTCGGACTCCTCGGGCGTCGGAGCGGCGGGCGTCGTCGCGGCGGGAGGCGGGGTCGCGGCCGTCGTGGCAGTGCCGCCGGTGGCCTTCGGCGCCGGGGTGGAGGTGGCCGCCCGCAGCGCCTGCGGGACCGCGCCGTTCTGGGCCGTCGCCGACGTCGACGGCTTGGCGGCCGGCGTCGTGGCCGTGCCGGTGGGTGTGCCGGTCGCCGTGCCAGTGGGCGTCGGCGTGCCGGTCGAGCCCGTCGCGCCGCCACCGGGGTTCACCTGAGCTGCGGTGGTGTCGACGGTCTGGACGAACACGGCCCGGAAGCGCAGCTGGGACGGCTTGCGGATGGCGTCGAGCTGCTCCTTGGTCGGGCTGCCCGGGATCGACACGACGATGTTGTCGCCGCCCTGCGTCGAGATCTCCGCCTCGCTGACCCCGTTGGCGTCGATGCGCTGGCGGATGATGTCGACGGCCTGGTCGATCTGCCCCTGGGTCACCGGTGCGGCGTTGCCGACCGTCACCGGCTTGAGGACCAGCTCGGTGCCGCCCTCGAGGTCGAGACCCAGACGCGGGGCGACGGAACCGCCACCCCACTTCGCCAGGCCCGCGGTCAGGGCGCCGAGGCCGAGGATGAGGACGACGAGCGCGACGAGGGTGCGTGTCGCGGACCTGCGGATGGACGTGCGTGCCACGGAGGCCTCACTGACCCGTCGGGGTGGTGCCGGGCGCGTCGTCGCCGGGAGCCACGGCAGGACCCTCGCTGGAGCCACCGGCGGCCGCGGGGTCCTGCTTCATCGCGACGGCGCGGCGGTCGACGCGGATCGTGACGCCCTCGGCGACCTCGAGCCAGGCGGAGGAGTCGTCGAGGTGGCGGACGGTGCCGAAGATGCCGGAGGACGTGACGACCTGGTCGCCGACGGACAGGGCGGAGCTGAACTCCCGCATCTGCCTCATCCGCTTGTTCTGGGTCCAGAACAGCCACCCGATGAGGAGCAGGGGCAGGAGGAAGATCAGCAACGAGAAGGACCCGTTGGAGTTCATGTCAGCTCAATCCTTCGTGTCTACGTCCGGTGCACACCCAGCACGGCGATCCCGATCGTGTGGGACCGGTGGGGCGTCGGCTGTGGCGTCAACGACCGGAGGCACCTGATGGTGCCGCGGCAGCGGCGAGGGTGCCCGCAGGAGTCTACGTGCGCGCCCGCAGTTTGTCAGAACGCTCACATCGTTCACACGCGGGCCTGCGGTCACGTTTTGGCAGCGTTTGCTCAGCCGTCGAAGCGGCCGCCGCCGGCGTCGTCGAGCGGCAGGGTCGCCGACCAGATGGCCTGGGCGTCGGCGGGCGGAGCCAGACCGAGGTGCTCCCAGGCCAGGGTCGAGGCGGCGCGGCCGCGGGGCGTGCGCACCATGAAGCCCTCGCGCACGAGGAACGGTTCCGCGACGGTCTCGACGGTGTCCGGCTCCTCCCCCACCGCCACGGCGAGCGTGGACAACCCGACGGGGCCTCCGGCGAAGCGCCGACACAGTGCCTCGAGGACGGCGCGGTCGAGGCGGTCGAGGCCGCGTTCGTCGACGTCGAACAGCTCGAGGGCCCTGCGTGCCGCGCTGCGGCTGACCCGGTGCTCGCCGTGGACCTGTGCCCAGTCGCGGACCCGGCGCAGCAACCGGTTGGCGATGCGCGGGGTCCCGCGGGAGCGCAGCGCGATCTCGGCGATGCCGTCCTCGTCGGCGTCGAGCCCGAGCAGCCGCGCCGAGCGGTGCAGGATCGAGACGAGGTCCTGCGGTGCGTAGAAGTCGAGGTGGCCGGTGAAGCCGAAGCGGTCGCGCAGGGGCGCCGGCAGCAGACCGGCGCGCGTCGTCGCGCCCACGACCGTGAAGGGGGGCAGCTCGAGCGGGATGGCGGTGGCTCCGGGGCCCTTGCCGATGATGACGTCGACCCGGAAGTCCTCCATGGCCAGGTAGAGCATCTCCTCGGCCGAGCGGGACATCCGGTGGATCTCGTCGAGGAAGAGGACCTCGCCCTCGGCGAGGGAGGACAGCACGGACGCGAGGTCACCCGCGTGCTGGATGGCGGGTCCCGACGTGATGCGGATCGGCTGCTCGAGCTCGCTCGCGACGATCATCGCCAGCGTGGTCTTGCCGAGCCCGGGGGGCCCGGACAACAGGACGTGGTCCGGCGGCGTGCCGCGACCGCGGGCCGCCGTGAGGACGAGCCCGAGCTGCTCGCGGACGCGGTCCTGCCCGGGGAAGTCGTCGAGGCGACGCGGGCGGAGCGCGGCCTCGACCTGGCGCTCGTCACCCGGGCCGTCGTCGTGGACCCGCGCGTCGACGATGCGCGCGGTGGCGTCGAACGACCCGTCGTCCCAGACCTCGAGGTCGGGCAGGTCGGCGGCCTCGGCGCCGGACCGGTCGCGCCTCATCGGCCCAGCTCCTGGAGGGCGGCCCGTAGGAGCGCGGAGACGCCGGCGCCCTCCGCGGCTCTCGGCGCGACCTTGTCGAGGGCGTCCTCGGCCTGTCGCACGTTCCACCCCAGCCCGACGAGGGCCTCGCGCACCTGCTCGCGCCACGCGTCGCCCGTCTCGAGCGGGACCGGCTCGGCCGCGCTGCCGGACCCGGGGAGCGCGCCGAGCTTGTCCTTGAGCTCGAGCACGAGCCGCTCGGCGCCCTTGCGGCCGATGCCCGGCACCTTGGTCAGCGCCGCGACGTCGCCCGTGCCGAGGGCCACCCGGACCTGTCTCTTATACACATCTGACGCTGCCGACGACGGA
>NZ_JBNDHY010000224.1:0-5163 GCF_056755315.1 Monashia sp. HAY1-2A | reverse complement strand
TCCGTCGTCGGCAGCGTCAGATGTGTATAAGAGACAGGGCTCAGGGGGCGGTGGCGGGCGTGGTGGCCGCTCGGAGGGCCTCGAGGACGCGGCGGTCGATGCCGTCGGGGCTCAGCCGCGCCTCGTAGTTGGCGTTGCCGGCCCAGTCGGCCAGCGCGGTGGGAAGGTCGGGCGCGCCGCCGTCGCCGACGGGGTGACCGAGGCGGGCGAGCCGGTCGGCGACCTCCTCGCCGAGGAGCCCGGTGAGCGGCTGCACGTCCTCCGGCTTGCCGAAGTACAGCTCCCACTCGTCGAGCAGCCGCCCGAGCTCGGCGACCGGGTCGGGGTGGTCGTCGACGCGCAGGTCGGCGAGGACGCCGCACGCGTCGTAGCCCGCCCCCGGCTCGACGGCGTAGACGGCCGCGCTCTGCCGGCCGCGCGAGTCACCACCGGCGGCGTCGCCGGCCGCGAGGGCGACGAGCAGGCGTCGGGACAGCCCCTGGCCCGCGGAGCCGTGCCACGCCTCCTCCATGGCCGCCACGACCTCGGGCCCGGTGAGGATGTTGCCCTGAATGGCGTAGGCGGTGTCGCCGTCCTCGCGCGCGACGCCCCCGGCCCACGGGTTGCACTCCGAGCCGGTGAAGGTGGCCGCGCTCGTGGCCCCGACGACGCCCACCTGGCGTGTCTCGCGGTCGGTGTCGAGGGCGGTGGCCGCGTCGACCGCCGACGCCGCGTCCTGTCCTGCGCCGAGGAGTGAGAGCAGCTCGTCGACGTAGGCCACGCGCGCATAGGACTGGGTGGCGACGGCCCCGGTGCCGAGGCGTGCACCGGGTACGACGGCACCGACCGCGAGGAACCTGCTGGCGACGGCGACGCCGTAGGCCTCACCCTGCCGGGCGACGATCGAGAACGTCACGGCCCGCCGCCTCAGGAGTAGACGTGCGGCGCCAGGGTGCCGACGCAGCGCAGGTTGCGGTACTTCTCGGCGTAGTCGAGGCCGTAGCCGACGACGAACTCGTTGGGGATGTCGAAGCCGACGTACCGAACCGGGATGTCGACCTTGACGACGTCCGGCTTGCGCAGCAGCGTGCAGATCTCGACCGAGGCGGGTCGGCGCGACTCGAGGTTCGACTTGATCCACGACAGCGTCAGGCCCGAGTCGATGATGTCCTCGACGATGAGCACGTGCCGCCCGGTGATGTCGGTGTCGAGGTCCTTCAGGATGCGCACGACGCCCGAGGACTTGGTGCCCGAGCCGTACGACGACACGGCCATCCAGTCCATCGGCGCCGTGCCGGGCAGGGCGCGCATGAGGTCGGCCATGACGACGACAGCGCCCTTGAGGACGCCGACGAGCAGGAAGTCCTTGCCCTCGTAGTCCTTCCAGATCTCCTCTGCGAGCTCGGCGAGACGGGCCTGGATCTGCTCCTCGGTGAAGAGGACCTTGGCCAGGTCGTCGCCCATGTGCTCGTGGTCCACGGGGGCTCCTTCGCGTTGTGCGGTGGGACGCGCACGGACGTGCGGACCCATTCAAGCGCAGCGGGCCGCGCGCGTCAGCGCCCGCCCCGGGCGCCGACGTGCGAGGCCCGGCGACCACAGCCCTCGCGGCCCGGCCCGCAAGGCAGCCCGTCGGGCTCAGCCTGCGGCGGCTCGGCCCGCCGGGTCGAGGACGGTGAAGCGGATGGCCCCCCGCTCGCGCGCCACGGCGATGCCGCCGGGGACGTGCAGCGGGCCCTGACCGTGCCACGAGGTGAGCAGCGCGTCGAGCGACTCGACGTGCGCGGCGGTGACGTCGGCGAGCGGTGCCCCGGCCTCGGCGGCGAGCAGCCGCCACACGCGCGTGCGCAGGGCCCGCGGCAGCGCGGCGAGCGCCTCGAGGTCGACGCCGCCGCCCGGGATCTCCGGCAGCCCGGCCCGCGCCTGGCGGGCCAGCGTCTCGAGGTAGTCGGCGTCCTCGCGCAGCAGGTCCGCGCTGCGGGCCAGGGCCGCGCCGAAACCCGGTCCGAGGTCGGCCTCGAGGGTGGCGAGCAGGCGCCGGGCCCGGACCCGCCGGAAGCTGTCGTCGGCGTTCTGGGGGTCCTCCCACGGCTCGATGCCGTAGGCCTCGCAGGCGGCGAGCGTCGTGGCCCGCGGCAGCGCCAGCAGGGGCCGCACGAAGCGTCCGCGTCGAGCCGGCATCCCGCTCAACGAGCGCGCGCCCGACCCGCGGGACAGACCCAGGAGCACCTGCTCGGCCTGGTCGTCGCGGGTGTGGCCGATGAGCACGACCTCGACGCCGAGCCGGCTCGCGACCTGCTCGAACGCGGCGTACCGGGCGGTGCGGGCGTCGGCCTCGAGTCCTGACCCGGAGGGCTGGACATCGACCCGGACGACCTCGACCGGTTCCAGGCCCATGCCACGGCACACGTCCGCCGCGTGGTCGGCGACCCGGTCGGAGCCCTCCTGGAGCCCGTGGTCGACGACGACGGCGCCGGCGCGCATCCCGACCCGCGGCGCCTCGAAGGCGAGGGCGCCGGCGAGGGCGACGGAGTCCGGACCACCCGAACAGGCGACGAGGACGAGGGCCCCCGGCGGCAGGTCGAGCAGGTGCTCGCGGACCGCGAGGCGCGTGACGGCGACGGCGGGATCGGGACCGGGCATCTCGGCGGGAGCCTCCATGCCTCAGCCGTGGACCCGGCGCACCCAGGCGCCCGGCTCGACGATCTCGGCCGCCCGGGGCAACGCCTCGGGCGAGGACCACACGGCGTTGAAACCGTCGCGGCCCACCTGGTCGCTGACCGCCCGCACGAAGACGGCACCGTCGCGGTACTGGCGCATCTTGGCCTCGAGGCCGAGCAGGCGCCGCAGGATCCGGTCGATGCCGACCGACGCCGACCGGCGCTGGTCGAACTTGCGCCGGATCTCGGCGACGCTCGGGATGACCTTCGGCCCGACGTCGTCCATGACGACGTCGGCGTGGCCCTCGAGCAGCGACATGACGGCGGTCAGCTCGGCGATGCGGGCCCGCTGCTCGGGCGTCGCGAGGATCTGGGCGATGCCCTCTCCGGAGGTGAACACCTCCGGCAGGTTGCGGGCCAGCTGCTCGAGCCGCCGGTTGAGGTCCTCGGGGGTCGGGGCGAGGTCGACGGCGAGGGCCTGCGACTCGCGCACCAGGTGGTCGCGCAGCCACGGCACCGCGGTGAACTGCACCCGGTGCGTCTCCTCGTGCATCGCGACCCAGCGGCGGAAGTCGGTTGGGTCGACGTCGAGGCGGCGCTCGGTGGCGACGATGTTGGGAGCGACGAGGAGCAGCCGTGGAGTGCCGCCCGGCGCGAGGTCGTACTGACCGAGCACCTTGGTGGCGAGGAACGCGAGCAGGCCGCCCATCTCGGCGCCGGTGACCTTGCCGCCGATCGCGGTGGCTGCGGCGCTCGGGACCTTCTTGCGGGCCACGAGCTTGTCGACGACCGGGTCGAGCATGGCGCGGAAGGAGTCGACGTTGGCCTCGATCCAGCCGATGCGGTCGACGACGAGGGGCGCGGGCGCGTCGTGCGGCGCGACGAGACCGCTCGTCGTGGCCACCGGCTCGACGGCTGCCGTGGCAGCGGCCCGGAGGTCGGCGACCACGGCCGCGGCCTCCGCGGAGGTCACCTGGGGCCCGGCGGCGACGACGGTGCGCCCGGCGCGCTTGGCGAACTCGTAGTCGACGTACTGCGCGCTGACCCCGTTCGGGCCGCTCCGGCCCTTGGGGCCACCGTGAGGGCCGTTCGTCCCCCCGTCGGTGACGGTCGTGTCGGTCATCGCGGCCCTTTCGGTTCGTGACGGCTCTCGTGACGGTCTGGGTCAGCGGCCCGGTCGGGGTCGCGCGAGTCCGGCCGTCGGTCCTCGACTCGCGCCCGCAGGAGTCACCGGTCCGTCAGCGACAGCCGCACCCGGCGACGGTCGCCACCAGACGGTCCAACGCCGCTCGCGCGTCGTTGGTTCCCGCTCCGGCGACCATACCCACGAACACGAGGAGTCGGCCGTCGTCGTCGACGACCGAACCGGCGAGCGCGTTGGCACCGGTCAGCGTGCCGGTCTTGGCACGCGCGCGGCCCGCGGCCTCGTGGTCGGCGCCGGTGAAGCGTCCCTCCAGCGTGCCGGTGAGACCCCCGATGGGCATCCCGTCGAGGGCCCGGCGCAGCACCGGGTGGCGACCGTCGTAGCCGAGGACGAGCACGTCGGCGAGCAGGTCGGCGCGCACCCGGTTCTCGCGGCTGAGCCCCGACGCGTCCGCCAGGGTCACCCCCGTCGTGTCGAGGCCGAGCGCGCCGACCTGCGACACGACCCAGGCGCCGACCTCGGGGAACGACGTGCCGGCGCCGGTCCGGAAGGCGGCCTGGCGGGCGAGGATCTCGGTGAGCGCGTTGTCGCTGTCGGTGAGGGCGAGGGCCAGCTGGTCGCGGACCGGAGCGGACTCGATCCGGCCCAGGACGGTACCGGGCGCGTAGCCGCCGGAGGCCGCCGAGCCCGTCGCGCCCGTGGGGCGGGTCGCGTCCGCCCCGCCCGTCGCGTCGGCGGTGCCGGTCGCGCCCGTGGACCCCGCCGACCCGGTCGTGCCGTCGAGCGACGGCGACGGCGCGGGCGCCGGGACGATCGCGGTGTTGTCGGTGCGGCCCCGCCGGACGAGCGCCTCCGGACGCTTCTCGACGGTGACCGCGATGCCGTCGGCCCCGAGGAGGTCGGCGAGCCGGTCGCGCACCGAGGCCACGGGGTCGGCGAGCGCGGGGTGCCCGGACCGGGCCCGCTGGGTGCTGAGGCCGAGCATCGACACCGGGCCGGTCAGGGCGAGGCGCCGGAAGTCGCTGCCCCACGTCGTCGCGAGGAGCGGGCCGTCGGCGTAGGACTCGTCGACGGACAGGCGCACCGCCGTGACCCCGCGCGCCTCCAGGGCCCGGGCCACCTCGTCGGCGAGGTCGCGCAGGCCGGCACGCCCGGCGACGGCGTCCGGGTCGCCCTTGCCGGGGTTGATGAGCGAGTCGCCGCCCGCGACGAGCACGATCTCGTCGGCGGCGGCGCCGGCGCGCACGACGGTCGACAGCGTCTCGTCGGTGTGGAAGACCTGCCCGATGGCGGCGGCGGACAGCAGCTTGGTCGTGGAGGCGGGGATGCGCAGGGCGGCGCCGTCCCTGTCTCTTATACACATCTGACGCTGCCGACGACGGA
>NZ_JBNDHY010000223.1:0-5214 GCF_056755315.1 Monashia sp. HAY1-2A | reverse complement strand
GAGCGGCCGCGGTACGGGATCGCGGTCGGCCGGTACCCGACCCGGCACGCCTCGCGGGTCCGCCCGCCCCGCCGTCCGCGTCGACGGCCTGGGTGCGCGGCGCGATCCTGCTCGGCATCCTCGTCATGCTGGCCGTGACGATCGTGCCGACCCTCCGCTCGCTCATCCAGCAGCGCGGCGACACCGCCGCCATGCAGGAGCAGGTGCAGCAGCAGCGCCAGGACGTCCAGGACCTCCAGCGCCAGGTGGCGCTGTGGAAGGACCCCGCCTACATCGAGCTGCAGGCGCGCGAGCGGCTCAAGTTCGTCCGCGTCGGCGACCGTGCCTACACGGTCATCGACCCGGACCGGGCCGACCCGGGCACCACCGGCCCGGCCAGGCCGGTCGTGGCCGCTCCGATGGCCAACGACGCCGCGCCGTGGTACGGCAAGGTGTGGCAGTCGGTGCAGATCGCGGACCGTCCCACCGCCGGGCTCGCCCGCAACCAGTGACCCCCGTGCGGCCAGCCCGCCGCCCCCTACCGGAGCACCAGCAGCCGTGAGCCAGACCCCGCGCCAGCCCGTCGACCCCGCCGACCTCGACGCCGTGGAGCGTCAGCTCGGCCGCCGCCCCCGCGGCGTGGCCGAGGTCGCCCACCGGTGCCCGTGCGGCGAGCCGGACGTCCTGCGGACCGAGCCCCGGCTGCCCGACGGCACGCCGTTCCCGACGACGTACTACGCCACCTGCCCGCGCCTCACCGGTGCCGTGAGCACGCTCGAGACCGGCGGGCTGATGAAGGAGATGACGGCCCGGCTCGGTCAGGACGCCGACCTCGCGGCCGCGTACGCCGCCGCGCACGAGCACTACCTGGCCCGACGCGGCGAGCTCGGCCACGTGCCCGAGATCGAGGGCGTCTCCGCCGGAGGCATGCCGACCCGCGTCAAGTGCCTCCACGTCCTCGTCGCGCACTCGCTCGCTGCCGGCCCCGGCGTCAACCCGCTCGGTGACGAGGCGCTCGACCAGCTCGAGGACTGGTGGTCGCCCACCTCGTGCGCGGCGGTCCACGCCGCCGAGGACGCGGCTGCCGCCGGCGTGGCGCAGGACCCGGCGACCCCGGGGCAGCCCTCCGATGGCTGAGGGCCGCGTCCGCGTCGGCGCCGTCGACTGCGGCACCAACTCGATCCGCCTCCTCGTCGCCGACGTCGACCCCGACACCGGGGTCCTCGAGGACGTGCTGCGCCGGATGGAGATCGTGCGCCTCGGGCACGGCGTCGACCGCACCGGGGTCATCGCGCCCGAGTCGATGGAGCGCACCCTTCGCGTCACGCGTGAGTACGCCGCGCAGTGCCACGAGCTCGGCGCCGAGCGCCTCCGGTTCGTCGCGACGTCGGCCTCGCGCGATGCCCGCAACGCCGCGGAGTTCATCGACGGCGTCCACACGGCCTTCCGCGAGCACGTCGGCGTCGCGGTCACGCCCGAGGTGGTCTCCGGCGACGAGGAGGCCGCGCTGTCGTTCGAGGGCGCGACCGGCGGCCTGGCCGCGCGCGGCATCGCCGGGCCCTACCTCGTCGTCGACCTCGGTGGTGGCTCGACCGAGCTCGTCCGCGGCACGGACCACGTCGAGGCGGCGCGGTCCGTCGACGTCGGCTGCGTCCGGATGACCGAGCGCCACCTCGCGAGCGACCCGCCGACGCCGGAGGAGGTGGCCGCCGCGACCCGTGACATCGACGCCGCGCTCGACCTCGCCGAGTCCGTCGTGCCGCTCGACGGCATCGCGACGCTCGTCGGGCTGGCAGGCAGCGTCACGACGATCACCGCACACCTGCTGCGGCTCCCGCAGTACGACGCGAGCCGGATCCACCTGTCGCGCAACCCGGTCCCCGCCGTGCTCGCCGCCTGCGACGACCTGCTGGCCATGACCCGCGCCGAGCGAGCCGCCCTGCCGTACCTGCACCCGGGCCGCGTCGACGTCATCGGTGCGGGGGCCCTGGTGTGGCGGCGCGTCGTCGAGCGCCTCGTCGACCGCTCCGGCATCACGGACGTCGTGACGTCCGAGCACGACATCCTCGACGGCATCGCCCTCAGCGCGGCGCGCCGCTGCTGAGGCCGTCCTTCCCGCGGGGCGCCACGCTGCCTTGCGGTGCCCGGCCGGGCAGGCCGGGCAGGTCGGGTCAGGACGGGTCAGGACGCCGTGCGGGCGGGCACCAGGCCGGGCACCGGGTCCTGCTCCTGCGCGCGGCGCCGGTGGGCGCGCAGGCGGGCCACCATCCACAGCGCGGCCGACACCCCGAGGGCCCACGTGCCGTTGGAGACGGTCGCGTCGACGACGCCGTAGGTGACGAAGAAGAGCGTCACGACGACCATGCCGCGCACCCATCGCTCCGACAGGCGCGTCGCCGCGAGGACGACGCCGCCCCAGAGCAGGTACCACGGGTGGATGACCGGGCCGGACAGGCACAGCACGAGCAGCACCCCGGCCGTCGCGAGGACGGGGTTGCGCACGGCGAGGCGCCACGCGAGCCAGGCCATGACGCCGAGCCCGGCGACGACGCCGATCGTCTGGGCCACCGGCACGGGGGTCTGCACCCAGCTGTGGGGCATGCCACCGATGCGCAGTAGCCACTCGACGGCGCTGCCGAGGAAGGTGGAAGGCGCGAGCAGGGAGCGCAACGACACGGGGACCGAGAGGTTCGGGATCCAGCCCCAACCCAGGCCGGTGGCCGCGGTGATGGCGCAGAACACCGTGGCGAAGACGATGCCCAGCGCGAGGCCGTGTCGTAGCAGCGCGCGGACCTTCGCACGGACACCCGGGGCGAGGTCGCCCGCCTGCACGGCCATGCCGACGACACCGACGAGGGCCAGGACCGCCGTCTGCTTGTACGTGGCCGCGGCGGCGACCGTCGCTGCCGCCGCGACGAGTCGGCCTCGGCTGCCCAGCAGCAGCGCGAGCACGACGAGGGCCACCATGACGGCGTCGCCGTGCGCCCCGCCGATGAGGTGCATGACGACGAGCGGGTTGAGGACGCCGAGCCACAGCGCGTGCCGACCGCTCGAGCCGTACCGCTCGGCGAGGCGCGGCAGGGCGTAGGCCAGCAGTGCGACCGCGGCCAGGGCCGGCACCCGCATGAGGACCGCGGACGCGTACGCGTTGTCCGGTGCGACGGCGACGACGAGGTGCTGGACCTGCAGCGCGAGGGGCCCGTACGGGGCCGGCGTCTGGGCCCACATCGGGTCCACCTGGTCCGCGAAGGGGCCCGGCACCCAGAACGGTCCGACGGCGTACGGGTCCATGCCGCGGGAGACGATCTTGCCCTGGGCGGCATAGCTGTACGCGTCGCGGCTGAACAGCGGGGGCGCGAGGAGCACCGGCACGCTCCACAGCAGCCACGCGAGGGAAGGGGGACGCCGACCCTGCACCGGACGCATCCGCAGCCAGGCGTCGACGAGCAGCCCCATGCCGACGGCGAGCAGCAGCGTGGTGGCGACGCGGCCGACGCCGCTGTCGAGCCACTGCAGGTGCAGCACGGTGATGACGGGCGACTCGCCGGGGTCGAACGCGTCGCGTGGCAGGAACGCCGGCGAGACCGAGCCGGCCGCCACGAGGGCCATGCCGAGCATGCCCCGGCGGACCATGGGGTCGAGCCAGCTGCGCAGGAGCGCGTCGAGGAACCGGTCGCGGAACTCCAGCAGCTGGACGGCCCCGGGTCGGGCGACGGCCACCCCGGTCGCGGCCAGCCGCTGCCCGCGTGGGGACGCGGCGACCGCGTTCGCGCCACGCTCGTCCAGCACCTGGTCCTCCTGAGGGGTGGTGCGCCGCAGCCCGACGTGGTGCGGCGCATCGGTCGCGCAGGGGCATGACGGACCGGCCCCTGGACCCGATGCCGCCCAGTCTAGGAGGAGCCGGGCCCCTGACGACGTGCCACGCCCGGCAGGTGGCCACAAAGCGTGACCGAACCGTGCCCGACGGGGCCGCCGACGCGTCGAACGTCCTGCGTCCTGTCCGGACGTACCCCCGGAGGGACTCGAACCCTCACCGATGGCGATTTTAAGTCGCCTGCCTCTGCCAGTTGGGCCACGGGGGCGGGCCGGTGGCAGGGCCCAGTATGCCGCTGCGACGCGAAACCTCCCTGCCCGTCCGTCCACAGGGGAACCTGCAGGCCGGTGCCGGACGCTTAGTCTGGTGTCAGCTGCCACCGACCGGTGGCACCAGTGCCCAAGGAGCACACTCACATGGCAGGTGGAAACCCGGTCTTCGACCGGCTCAACAAGCAGATCGAGCAGGAGCGGTACGCCGGCTTCGGGTCCCCCCGGCAGGGGCAGCAGGCCACCCAGGGCGCGACCGCCGGCTACGCGACGCAGGCCGCCCTGACGACCGAGCAGCTGAACGAGCTGTACGCGCGTCAGAGCGCCGGCCCGGTCGACACCGGCCGCGTCACGGTCGACGACGTCGTCATGAAGAGCCTGACGCTGTTCGTCATCACCGTCGCGACGGCAGCCGCCGCGTGGTTCGTCTCGAGCGACAACCAGCAGCTCGGCCTGACCTTCTGGATCGGCGGCGCCATCGGCACCCTCGTGCTCGGCTTCGCCATCGCCTTCATGAAGAGGGTCTCGGTCCCGCTGCTCGTCGTCTACGCCGTCGTGCAGGGCGCGTTCGTCGGCGCCTTCAGCCAGTTCATCAACTCGGTGCCGAAGTACGACGGCGTCGTGCTCATGGCCGTGCTCGCGACCCTGTGCGTGTTCGTGGCGATGTACATCGGCTACGCGACCGGCTTCGTCAAGGTCAACGCCAAGACCCGTCGCATGTTCTTCTTCGCCATCGTCGGCTACGGGCTGTTCTCGCTGCTGCAGTTCGTCCTGCTGCTCACGGGCGTCATCGACGGCTGGGGCTTCGGCGGCAGCGGCGGCCTCGGCGTCGTCCTGTCCATCCTCGGCGTCGGCCTCGCGTCGTACTCGCTCGCGATCGACTTCGACTCCATCGACCACGCCGTCCGCGTCGGCGCGCCGCAGAAGTACTCGTGGCTGCTCGCCCACGGCCTCATCGTGTCGATCGTGTGGCTCTACATCGAGTTCGTCCGCCTCTTCGCGCGGCTGCGCGACTGACGCGGGTGGCACCTTCGCGCGTGGGTTCGCCGACCCCGCAGGAGGTGTCGGAGGAGCTCCGGCGCGTGGTCGGGCGGTGGCAGCAGCTACCGCTCGACCTGTCTCTTATACACATCTGACGCTGCCGACGACGGA
>NZ_JBNDHY010000222.1:0-5304 GCF_056755315.1 Monashia sp. HAY1-2A | reverse complement strand
GCTCCATCCCGGCGCCCTCCGGCGCCCTTGCTCTGGTTGAGGCCCGTCCTGCGAAGCAGCCGGCCCGTCCGGACGCCGCGTGCGTGTCCGGACGCTGGTGCGGGCCTCGCAGAAGGTCACTGTTGGCCTTACCCCGAAAAGCGCGTCGGTCCACGTCCGTCTTTTCGTGACGACCACGAACCGAGGTGGCGACACCCGGCACCGGAGGCGCACGATGTGACCGTGGAGACGTGGGACGCCCTGCGGGCGCGGCGGAACGTACGGCAGTTCACCGAGCAGCGCGTTCCCGACGAGGCGCTCGACCGCATCCTCGATGCTGGGCGACGCGCCCCGTCGGCGGGCAACTGGCAGCCGTGGGACTTCGTGCTCGTCACCGACAGGGCGCAGCTCGTCGAGCTGGCGAAGGTCTGGCAGGGCGCCAGGCACGTCGCCGGTGCGGCGGCCGCGATCGCGATCGTCGCGCCGGAGCCGCAGGACGACCGACAGTCGGCCCTGCTCCAGTACGACCTCGGCCAGGCCACGTATGCGATGGCCGTCGCCGCGGCCGACCTGGGCGTCGGCACGGGCCATGCTGCCGCCGTCGACCAGGACCAGGCCAGGGCCGTCCTCGGCTTTCCCGACGGGCGGTTCCTCGCCTACCTGCTGGCCGTCGGCTACCCGTCGGACAAGCCGTTGGCCGTCATCGAACGGCCGGACCGGCGTCCCTTCGACGAGGTGGTGCACCGCGGCGGCTGGTGACCGGTCCGACGCCACACGCGGGTCGTCGGGCGGGCGTTCCGGCGTTCCGCTCCCGCACGAGCCGGCGCAGGAGCATCCTGACGCCATGGCAGACACCACGCCGTCGAGGAGCACCGCCGTCCCCCTGGCCGGGTTCGCCACCGGGGCCGTCGTTGCCCTGCTCGTCGGGGTGTTCGGCAAGGTGCACGACCCGACCCTCGCCGGCACGACGACGTTCGGCTTCCGAACGGTCGTCGACATGAAGGTCGTGCTGTCCGTGGTCATCGGGGTGCTCGCCGTGCTCCAGCTCGTCGGAGCGCTCTGGATGTACGGCCGGCTCGGCGTCCGGGCGCCTTCCTGGCTCGGAACGGCACACCGGGTCTCGGGCGCGGTTGCCGTCGTGCTCATCGTCGTCGTGGCCTACCACTGTCTGTGGGCGCTGGGCCTGGAGACCGGGACCTTCGCGAGCGGAGAGCCCGTGCCGATGCGGACGCTCGTGCACGGCGTGCTCGGCTGCGTCGTCATCGGGGCGCTGGTGGTCAAGGCGGTGGCGGTTCGCTCGAAGCGCGCACCCGGGTGGTTCCTGCCCGTGGCCGGCGGCCTGCTCTTCGCGCTCCTCGTCGTCGTCGTGCTGACGTCGGCCGCCTGGTACATCGCTGCGCGGGGCTGGCCCGCCTAGAGCTTGGTCATCTTGCGGAAGGGCGTCTTGATCCGGATCGTCCGGCTGCCGAAGACGACGGTCGCCCCGCCGGCGTCGATGCTCACGACCCGACCCAACCCGTAGGAGTCGTGCGAGACCCGGTCGTCGAGACCGAACTCCTCGACCGTCGGCTCCGGGTCAGGCTGGAAGGGGCTGCTGGCGTGACGGGGACGCGGGTGTGCAGGTGAGGGTGTCATTGCCCCCAGTATGCGCGCCGGATGCCGGGGCCGGAACTCCCGGAGGCCGCCGTTCCGGGGCCCGCGGGCGGGCGGTTCCGCGGCACACTGGAGCCAACGGTGCAGGGAGGAGGGACCATGGCGCGCGACGAGCAGGTCATCGTCGTCACGGGGGCAACGGGTCGGCAGGGCGGGGCCGTCGCGCGTCGGCTCCTCTCCGAGGGGTGGCGGGTACGGGGCATCACCCGGTCACCGGACTCGGCTGCCGCGCGCGAGCTGGCCGGCCTCGGCGTGGACGTGGTCGGCGCCGACCTGTCCGACCCCGACGCCGTCCGCCGCGCCTGCACCGGCGTCCACGGCGTCTTCAGCGTGCAGAACCCCATGATCAGCGGCGCGGACGGCGAGGCCGCCCAGGGCAGGAACGTCGTCGACGCGGCCGTGGCCGGCGGGGTGTCCCACCTCGTCTACGGTTCGGCCGGCCCCGGGACGCCGGGCAGCGGCGTCGCGGCGTGGGACGTGAAGCTCGAGGTGGCCGGCTACGCCCGCAGCCAGGGACTGCCGCTGACGGTGCTGCGACCCATGGCGTTCATGGAGCTGATGACCGACCGGGACCTCTACCCGCCCGTGGCGGCGTGGCAGCTGATGCCACGGCTGGTCGGTGAGGACCGCCCGATCCCGTGGCTGTCGGCGCAGGACGTGGGTGCCATCGCGGCGCGGACGTTCGCCGACCCGGCCACGTACGTCGGCGCAGACCTTCCGCTGGCCGGGGACATCCGAACACTGGCCGAGTGCCGCGCGCTCTGGCGTCGGGTGACCGGTCGGAACCCCCGGCGAGTACCGATGCCGGTGTGGCTGTTCCAGCGGTTCGTCGGCCCTGACCTGACCCGGATGTGGCGATGGCTGGCGACGAACGAGGTGCACGTCGACCCGGCGGACACCCGGACCCTCCATCCCGAGGTGGCCACCGTGGAGGAGTTCGTCCGACGACGGAGGCAACGCCCCGACGGGTGACCGGCCGGCGGGCAGCGCCCGCCGCAGTGTCGGGGCGGTTCGGTCTCAGGAAGGCTCGAGCGGCGAGGCGGGCGCGAGGTCGCAGAGGGACGCGCGCAGCGGCGAGCTGCCGCTGACGGGGTCGCTGGGCGACTGCCGCAGGACCAGGTTGAGGTTGACGCCGCCCATCTCGAAGGGGTCGGCGTGCGGCAGGTCGAGGGCGTCGCACCCCTGTGACCAGCCGTGCTGGGCGCACACCACTCCGGGGTCGAGGCCGGCGTTGAGCCTGGCTCGGGCCGTGACCGTCCCGTTCGGCGTGGTGATGCGCACCCAGTCGCCGGCCTCGATGCCGCGGGCCGCGGCGGTGTCGGGGTGCACCTCGACCTGCGGGTCGGGAGCGGCCCGACGCAGCTCGGCGATCTGGCGGTGCTGGGACTCGCAGTAGCGCAGGGACTTCGCGTTGGTGAGGACCAGGGGGTACGTGGCCGTGAGGTCCGGTCGGGACCGAGGACTGAGCGGAGGTTCGACGAACGTGGGCAGCGCCGGTTGGCCGTGCTGCGCCAGGCTCTGCGAGTACAGCTCCACCAGACCCGTCGGCGTCCGGAAGCCGTGGGCTTCGTGCTTGCGGTATGCGGTCGGCAGGTCCAGGGTGATGCCCCGGGGCTGGGCGCGCAGGGCCTCGAGCGTGATGCCGCTGGGGGCGAGCTGGTGTCGCCAGGCGGCCTCGAGGTCGCCGCCCCAGAAGTGCTCACCCAGGCCGAGGCGGTCGGCGAGGGCGAAGACGATCTGCAGGTCCGACCGCGCCTCGCCCCGTGGCGCGACGACGGGGCGCCGCAGCTGGACGTGCGACTGGGCGCGCTGGCTGACCTCGAAACCGACCCGCAGTGCCTCGGACTCGAAGGGGCTTGCCACGGGCAGGACGATGTCGGCCAGGTCGGCGGTGGGGCCGGGGAAGAGGTCGGCGTGCACGAAGAAGTCCAGTGATGCCAGGGCCCCCCGCACCCGGCCGCTGTCCCCGTGTGCCATGACGAGGTTGGCGCCGAAGTTGACCAGGGCCCTCGCCCGGTAGGGCCGGTGCTCCAGGGCTGCGGTGTAGAAGTCCTCGCCGGTGACGAACTCGAACCGCGCGGGGCCGAGCGGCCGGTGGTCCAGCCCGATGGCCCGGGCACGCTGCTCCGTGCCGAGCAGCTCGGGCCCGTCGACGGGGTTGGTCGGCACCGGCGTGAACAGCACGTTGCCACCGGGGGCGTCGAGGCACCCGGTCAGCGCGTAGAGGACGTTGATGCCGCGGATCATCTGCGTGGTGTTGGCGTGCTGCTCGACGCCGCTCCAGCTGTAGAACGCCACGGGGCGCGAGCTCCACAACGTGCGGGCGGTGGCCACGACGGCATCGGCGGACACACCGGTCACCGCCTCGGTCGCCTCCGGCGTCATCGCCTCACAGTGCACGCGCAGGTGCTCGAGAACCGGACGGCAGGGGACCGGCCCGTCGACCGTGTCGACCTCGACGGTGCCTGCCAGGGCGAGCCGTGACACCTCGGTCCCGTACGCCCGCAAGGTCGGGTCGTAGACGACGGGTCCGGAGCCCGAGCGGTCCCAGGCCACGAACCCGGCCCCGCCGGTCGGACGGGCCAGCTCGTCGGCGACGAGCAGCCGACCGGTGTCGAGGCGGACCAGCAGCGGAGCGTTGGTCCACTGACGCACGAACTCCTCGTCGTACCAGCCCTGCTCGAGCATGACGTGGGTCAACCCGAGCGCGAGCGCCGCATCGGTGCCGGGCCGGACCTGGAGCCAGTGCTCCGCCTTGCTGGCGAGCCCCGTGCGCCGCGGGTCCACGACGACGAGCCGGGCGCCACGGTTCACCGCGTCGACGGTCGCCGTGGCGTGCACGAGGCGGGAGACCGACGGGTTGTAGCCCCAGAAGAGGATGCAGCCGGCGTCGTCGAGGTCGGGCATGAACGCCCCGGGGACCGGTGCGCCGAAGGTGTAGGTCGATGCCAGGAACCGGCCCCAGCCGCACAGTTCCATCGAGCAGACGAAGTTCGGGGTGCCGAAGGCCCGGCGCAGCCGCGTGACCCAGTCCACCGAGTCGCTGAGGGCCGACGTGGACGGCGAGGCCGACCCGAACACCACCGCCTCCGGGCCGCTCTCCGCGGCGATCGTCCCCAGCCTGTCGGCGATCGCTCCCAGCGCCTCGTCCCAGCTGATCTGCTCCCACCCCGGGTCCGTCGCTCCCTTGGGACGGGTCCGACGAAGCGGATGGAGCAGCCGGTCGGGATGCTCGAGGATGTGGGGCGCGGCCTTGCCCTTCACGCAGACCGCCCGACCGGTGGGATGAGCCGGGTCGGGCCCGATCGCGGTGAGCCGACCGTCGACGACGGTGGCCGTCGCGCCGCAGCGTGAGACGCACATCGGACAGAAGGTGGCCACCTGGTCGGCACGCTCGGCGGGCATGGCGCCTCCAACGACAATCGCCGCGATCCCCGTCTCGCAGTCTAGGCGCGAGCGAGGGGAAGGTCAGGGTTCACGGCGACGAGCTCGCGTGGCCCTCCGGGTCCTCCTCCGGCTCGAAGGTGCTGCCTTCACCCTCGGTGCGACCGATCTCGACGCCGGCGGCCTCCTGCTCCGGAGCCTCCTCGCGCTCGGTCTGCTCGACGTCGGGGTCGTTCGGGGTGGCGCTCATGGGTCGTCTCCTGGGCTGGGCAACGGTGTGTCCTCCAC
>NZ_JBNDHY010000221.1:0-5386 GCF_056755315.1 Monashia sp. HAY1-2A | reverse complement strand
CCCCCCCCCCCCCCCCCCCCCCCCCCCCCCAGATTACTACGCGTCTCGTGGGCTCGGAGATGTGTATAAGAGACAGGCTCGGTGTGTTGCACGACGACGGGGCGCGGCAGGTTCAGGCGCGGTGGGTTCGGGGCGCGGGGTCGTGGCGTTGCGTCGGGGCGTCAGGGGCGGGGCGTGGGGTCGGGGCCGGGCCAGTTCCGGTCCGGGACCGGGGTGGGGCGGCCGGGCTGCTCGCCGCCGCGTGCCTCGAGGTAGCTCTGCTTCGGCACCATGACCTTGCGCCGGAAGATGCACACGACCGTGCCGTCCTGCTTGTAGCCGATCGTCTCGACGTGCACGACGCCGCGGTCGTCCTTCGACGTCGACTCCCACTTGTCGAGCACCCGTGTCTCGCCGTAGAGCGTGTCGCCGTGGAAGGTCGGCGCGACGTGGCGCAGCGACTCGATCTCGAGGTTCGCGATGGCCTTGCCGGAGATGTCGGGGACCGACATGCCGAGCAGGATCGAGTAGACGTAGTTGCCGACGACGACGTTCCGGCCGAACTGCGTCGTCTCCTCCGCGTAGTGCGTGTCGAGGTGCAGCGGGTGGTGGTTCATCGTCAGCAGGCAGAAGAGGTGGTCGTCGTACTCGGTGACCGTCTTGCCGGGCCAGTGCCTGTACACGGCCCCGACCTCGAACTCCTCGTAGCTGCGCCCGAACTGCATCGCTCCTCCATCTGCCAGACACCGACGGCCAACGCTGCCCAGCCTGCCCGAGCCTCCTGCGACGAGACACCGCCGGACGCCGTGGGCTTGCTCACGCCGTGGCCTGCGTCACCGAACCCGCGAGGAGGTCGTGTGGCCCACGGGCTGCGCCGACCCGGGGGCGGCGGCGTCGTCGGACCCGCCGGGGGCGGCCGGGTCGGACCCGCCGGCGGCCGCCGCCCCGGTCACGCCGCCGGCAGCGGGCCCGGACACGCCGCCGGCAGCGGCCTCCTCGAGGACCGCCGACAGCTCACCCGTGTCGGACAGGACCGGCGCGGTGCTCGTCGCGGCGTCGCGGTCGGGGTCGGCGGGCAGCGTCGCCCCCGCGGCGGGGCGGGGGCGCACGCCCTGCTTCTTGGCGTCGAGCAGCCCCGCGAAGTACGTACCGAGCGACACGCCGGCAGCCAGGCCCAGGCCGAGGCCGAACGCCTGCAGCAGCGTCGGCACGCCGACCGCGAAGCCGTTGCCGTCGGGGTCGGTCACGAGCGCCGAGATCCCCTCGTAGGCCATCCGTCCCGGCAGGAGCGGCACGATCGCGGCGGTGGTGACGGCCAGCGCGGAGACGCCGAGGCGTCGCGACACGAGCCGGGCGGTGAAGCCGATGAGCAGCGCCGCGAGCGCCGAGGCCGACACGGCCCCGAAGGACAGCCGCTCGGCCGCTGCGAGGACGAGCCAGCCGAGGGCGCCGGCGACACCGGCCACCGCGACGGCCCGCCCGCTAGCGTACGACGACACGGCGAAGGACACTGAGATGATCGCCGCGCAGACCACCTGGACCGTGAGGTTGCCGGTCAGCTGCGTCTGCGACGAGATGGCGATCGGGTAGTCGAGCCTCTTGCCGACGGCGAGCACGACAGAGATGCCGACGGCGATGCCGAGCGACAGGACGACGACCTCGAAGGCGCGCGCGCCGGCCGTGACGTAGTAGCCCTCGAGGGCGTCCTCGGCCGCACCGACGACGGACAGCCCGGACAGCAGCAGGACGATGCCGGACGCGACGACGAGGGACGGCGACACCCCCTCGGCCACCTCGACGCCGAACGAGCCGGCGACGACGACGAGCGTCGCCGCGGCCGTCGGGATGGCCGCGCCGACGCACTGGGCGAAGAACGCCGCCACGCCCGCCCCGGTGAGCCAGGTGATGACGCGTCCGACGATGGTCGCGGTGACGAAGCTCGTCAGGATGAGCAGCCAGCCGGCGCCGAGCAGCCCGGCCGCGCCGGCGGCGAGCGCTCCCCCGGCCACGGTGACCAGCCAGCGTCGGTACGGGTGCGGCGCCGTGATGACGGCGTCGAAGCGCACCCTCGCCTCGTCGACGGCGACGGGGTCCTGGACCAGCCCGACGATGAGGTCGCGCAGCCGCTCGAGCCGGGTGTAGTCCTGGACGCGGAACCGGACGATGCGCAGCACCGTCATCGGGTCGGCGTGGGGGCCGCGGTGGTAGGACACCGTCACCGACGTGTACGTCACGTCGACGTGCACGGCGGACAGGCCGTAGGCCTTGGTGAGCATGAGGACGGTGGCCGTGACGTCGGCCGCGGCGGCCCCCGTGGAGAGCATCGCGACGCCGGCGCGCATCGCCAGGTCGATGACGGCGAGGGCGGTGTCGCGGTCGACGCCGTCCGGGGTGGTCCAGACGGGGATCTCGTCGGTCGGCGGGCCGCTCGGCCGCATGGCCCGGCGCGTGCTCGCCCGGAGCGAGGGCAGGGCCCGTCGTGCGGTCGTGGGCCGGGTCGGTCGGTCGGTGCGCGCCACCTCCCCGACTCTAGGACCCCGACGCCGCGCCGCCACGAGGCCCCCACCGTGCCGGAGGCCGGGCCGGAGCCCGGGCCGGGGCCCGGGCCCTGACCCGGGCCCTGACCCGTCGGAAACCGGCTACGGCGCCGCAGCCGGTTCGTGACACGATGAGCCGGTGATGAGCGAGAAGCAGCAGTCCTCACCGAGCCGCAAACGCCCGACGACCGACGAGTTCCGGGCCTTCGTCGCCTCCGGCTGGGCGCCGCGGAGCACCGGGGTGACCCCCCGGTCCGAGGTCGCCGACTGGGCCGCCAAGCGTCGTGCCGCCGTGAGCGCCGCCTTCCGGGGTGAGCGCCTCGTCGTGCCCGCCGGCGGCCTCAAGGTGCGCAGCAACGACACCGACTACGTCTTCCGCCCGCACAGCGCCTTCGCGCACCTCACCGGTCTCGGCGGTGACCGCGAGCCGGACGCCGTGCTCGTCCTCGAGCCGACGGGTGAGGGCGAGGCCGCCGGTCACGAGGCGGTCCTCTACTTCCGCCCCCTGGCCGACCGCGACACCGAGGAGTTCTTCGGCGACTCGCGCTACGGCGAGTTCTGGGTCGGGGCGCGGCCCACCCTCGCCGACGTCGAGTCCGAGCTCGGCCTCACGGCCCGCCACATCGACGAGCTCGCCGACGCCGTGGCCAAGGACGCCGGGTCCGTGACGGTCCGGGTCGTCCGCGACGCCGACGCCGAGGTCGCCGAGCGCGTCGACCGGGCGCGCGCCGCTGCCGCCGAGTCCCAGGACGCCGCCGAGGTCGAGTCGCGCACCGAGCGCGAGCGCGAGGCGGACGAGGCGCTGGCCCACTTCCTGTCGCTGCTGCGGCTCGTCAAGGACGACTGGGAGGTCGAGCAGATGCGCTCGGCCGTCGAGGGCACGCGCCGGGGTTTCGAGGCCGTCATCGCCGACCTCCCCGAGGCCGTCCGGCGCGGCCGCGGCGAGCGGTGGGTCGAGGGTGTCTTCGGCCTGTACGCGCGCCACCACGGCAACGGCGTCGGCTACGACTCGATCTGCGCGAGCGGGGACCACGCCAACACGCTGCACTGGATCAAGAACACCGGCGACATCGCCGAGGGCGACCTGCTGCTCCTCGACGCCGGCGTCGAGGTCGACTCGCTCTTCACCGCTGACATCACCCGCACCCTTCCGGTCAGCGGCACCTTCAGCGACGCCCAGCGCCGGATCTACGACGCGGTCTTCGCGGCCCAGGAGGCCGGCATCGCGGCGTGCAAGCCCGGCAACAGGTTCTCCGACGTGCACGCCGCGGCCATCCGGGTCATCGCCGAGCACCTGCACGAGTGGGGCCTGCTGCCCGAGGGCGTCGACGTCGAGGGCACCCTCGACGCGGAGCACGGCCAGTACCACCGCCGCTGGATGGTGCACGGCACGAGCCACCACCTCGGCATCGACGTGCACGACTGCGCCCTCGCCACGCGGGAGGAGTACAACGACGCCGTGCTCGAGCCGGGCATGATCCTGACCGTCGAGCCCGGTCTCTACTTCAAGGCCGACGACGAGCTCGTCCCGGCGGAGCTGCGGGGCAACGGCGTCCGCATCGAGGACGACGTCCTCATCACCGAGGACGGCTGCGAGAACCTCTCCGGGGCGATGCCGCGCAGCAGCGCCGACGTCGAGGCGTGGATCGCCCGGCTCTGGGCCGAGCGCGGCATCACGGCCTGACCCTGCACCCGGGCGCGCCGGCCGGGGCTGCGCCTACGGGGTGGCGGCGGTCCTGACCGCGGTGGGTGACGAGACGGCGCCGTCGGGGTCGGGGCCGGGGATGCGGGGGCTCCACCGCTCGACGAGGCGCACGACGTCGCCGACCTCCGCCGACTCGACTCCGCCGCCCCGCACGGGAGGCATGCAGTCGGGGTCGACGTCGACGCGCACCGCCGGGCCCTCCGGGTAGGTCACCACGAGGTGGAAGCGCCCGTCCGACGCCGCGCCCGAGCCGGTGCAGGTGTGCGCGGTCGGACGCACCGGCAGGGCCCGAAGGGCGGCGACCACCTGCGC
Source organism: Monashia sp. HAY1-2A (assembly GCF_056755315.1). Taxonomy (NCBI): domain Bacteria; kingdom Bacillati; phylum Actinomycetota; class Actinomycetes; order Micrococcales; family Intrasporangiaceae; genus Intrasporangium; species Monashia sp. HAY1-2A. The sequence goes on along the minus strand of NZ_JBNDHY010000221.1, from coordinate 853 downwards.
CGACCTGGACCGGTCCAGGCCGGTGGCTCTCGTCGTGCCGTCCTCGGCCGTGCGGCACACGGTCACGAGGGGCGCACCCTCGGGCGCCAGGGTCCGCTCGTCGCCCAGGCGCCCGAACGTCCTTGCGTCACATCGCTTCCCGGCCGGCATGGGGAGGCCGGTGAGCATCGCGCGCAGGGGGACCCCGAGGGCGGCCCCCGACGTGAAGTCACCGTTGGTGGCTCGTGAGCACGAGTTCGCGTCGGCCTTGGCGGCGACCCAGACGACGGCGTCGTCGTAGCGCACGCCCACGAGGTAGGCCGTCTCGTCGCCGGCCATCATGGTGCAGACGTTCTCCTGCCCGTTCCAGCGGGGTGCCCAGGAGAACAGGTCGACGACGCGGGCTCGCAGCTCGGGCGAGGCCACGGTGCGCCGGGACAGGCGATACGGCGCCGTGGGCGGCTGGGGCGAGGTCACCGTCATCGTCGGGTACGCGCACACGACGAGGGAGGCGGGGTCGCGCGGGGGCAGCAGTCGGGCGTTGCCGTCGAGTCCCTGCGGCTGGTGCGGGACGGTGAGGCCGTCGGCGGAGGCGAGGCTCCGGGGGCACGAGAGGGCGCCGTCGGCTTCGAGCCGCTGCGCCGTGACCGGCCGCTTCACGCCCGGTGTCACGTGCGGCAGGGCCGTCCCGCCGGAGCCCGGCCCCGGCCGGGGTGCCGGGGTCGTGCCGCAGGCCACCAGGGCCGACGCCGAGGCGAGGGCCGCGCCGGTGAGCAGGACGCGGCGGGCGGTGGCGAGCACGCGGCTACGGGTGACCGTGCCGGCGCGGCTGTGGGACTGTCTCTTATACACATCTGACGCTGCCGACGACGGA
>NZ_JBNDHY010000220.1:0-5391 GCF_056755315.1 Monashia sp. HAY1-2A | reverse complement strand
ACGGCGAGGACACGATCCACGTCGTGCCCGACAGCCGCAACCTGCCCACCGAGTTCACCGAGAGCCGGTTCCCCTTCGTCGTGGAGCGGCTCGGCCTCGCGGTCGACTCGGGCGGCGCCGGCCGGCATCGCGGCGGCCTCGGTTACGAGAAGCACATCCGGATGCTCGAGGACGCGCACTTCATGTCCATCGCGGACCGCTCGATCCTCGCCTGCTGGGGGGTCAAGGGCGGCCGGGCCGGCCGGCCCTTCGAGGTGACGGTCGACCTCGGCGGCCCCGAGGAGCGCACCGTCGACGCCCTGGCCGACGCCGAGCCGGTCCGCGCCGGCCAGGTCATCCGCATCCGCACGACCGGTGGCGGCGGTTGGGGTGACCCGCTCGAGCGGCCGTACGACGAGGTCGAGCGCGACCTGCGCTGGGGCAAGGTCTCCTTCGAGGGCGCCCTGCGCGACTACGGGGTCGGCGCCTCCGGCGACCGAGACCATCCGGTCGTCGACGTCGCGGGGTCCGACGCCCTGCGCGAGCAGCGGCGCGCCGACCGCGGCGCGGAGCCGTTCTTCGACCGCGGACCCGGCTACGCGCGGCTCGCCGCGGGACGGTCCGCGGCCGACGTCGACTGGCTCTGACGCCGGCGTCCGTCGCCGGCGACCGCGCCTCACCTAGTCGACGTCGCGCTCCTCGATCGTCTGGCGCACGGTACTCGTCGGCAGCGTCGAGCCGCCCGGGCGCTCCTCGCGCGTCACGATCCTCTTGCGGCGCGTGCCCTTGCTGCCGTGCCAGATGAGGCCCCCGCCGGCGATCATGAGGATGATCCCGACGACGGGCAGGTTGACGACCGACGTGTTCGCGCGGATGGCGAAGGTGAGGATCGCGCCGAGAACGGCGAGCAGGACTCCGACGCCCACGATGTGCGACCCCTTCCCACCGGGCCGGAGGGGCGGCCCGGTACTGCCCCTTTACCCGAAACTGTATCGCCGCTGACCCAGCCGTGGCACGGCCCACCCCGCGCGGTGGGAGGCGCCGGAGCGGTCCGCGACCGCCTCCTCGCACGGCACAGATGTGCCAATCCGCACGCGTGCCTCTGGCAGGACGTGCCAAGGCGTGCCCGGGCGCCCGCTCCTAGGCTCGCCGCATGGAGGAGCCGACGCCGCCCGAGGCCGCCGGGGCCGGGGCGGGCGACTCGGCCGGCGCCGCACGGCTGCGGGTCGTCGTCGCGCTCGGCGGGAACGCGATGACCGGGCCCGACGGCAGCGCCACGCCGCACGCCCAGCGTTCGGCCATCGCGGCAGCGATGGCGCACGTGGCCGACCTCGTGGCCCGCGGAGTCGAGGTCGTCATCACCCACGGCAACGGGCCGCAGGTCGGCAACCTCCTCGTCAAGAACGCGCTCGCGGCCCACGTCGTGCCGCCGGTCCCCCTCGACTGGTGCGGGGCGCAGACGCAGGGCACCATCGGCTTCACGGTCCTCGACACGCTCGAGGCCTCGCTCGCCGTCCGCGGCGTCGACCGGCCGGTCGCGGCGCTCGTCACCCGCACCCGCGTCGACGCCGGCGACCCGGGCTTCGCGCGCCCGACCAAGCCGGTAGGGCGCTACCTGCCACGTGAGCAGGCCCAGACGCTCATCGACCACGGCGAGACGTGGGAGGACCGCGGCGAGCGCGGCTGGCGGCGCGTCGTCGCCTCCCCCGAACCGCTCGAGGTGCTCGAGACCCCAGCGGTGGCCACGCTCCTCGACGCCGGCTACGTCGTCGTCGCGGCCGGTGGAGGCGGCATCCCCGTCGTGCGCGGCGGTGACGGCCGCGTCCGCGGCGTCGAGGCGGTCATCGACAAGGACCTCACGGCGGCGCTGCTCGCCCACGCCCTCGACGCGCAGGTCCTCGTCATCGCCACCGACGTCGACCACGCCGTCGCCGGCTGGGGCACGCCCGACGCCCGCCCCATCGGACGCGTCACGCCCGCGGAGCTCACCGCGTACGCCGAGGCCGGGCACTTCGCGTCCGGCTCGATGGGGCCGAAGGTCGAGGCCGCGCTGCGCTTCGTCCGCAGCGGCGGCCGCCGCTGCGTCATCACCGACCTCGCACGGATCACCGACGCCGTCGAGGGCCGGTTCGGAACCGTCGTCGAGAACCATTGAGAAGAAAGGTGATTCCCCGTGCCTGAAGCCATCGAGGTGCGCAAGGTCCCGATCCACTCCGTCGCGGACGCGTCCGAGCTCGCCGCACTCATCGACGACGGCGTCATGGAGGCGAGCCGAGTCGTCGCCATCATCGGCAAGACCGAGGGCAACGGCGGCGTCAACGACTACACGCGCATCATCGCCGACCGGGCCTTCCGCGAGGTGCTCGTCGCCAAGGGCGCCCCGGCCGAACAGGTCAGGCAGGTCCCGATCGTGTGGTCCGGGGGCACCGACGGCGTCATCAGCCCGCACGCGACGATCTTCGCGACCGTCCCGGCCGAGCAGGTCGAGGCCTCCGACGACCTGCGGCTCACCGTCGGGTTCGCCATGAGCGAGCCGATCAAGCCGGAGGAGATCGGCTACGTCGCCATGGTGTCGAAGGTCGCCGACGCCGTGAAGGTCGCCATGGAGCGTGCCGGCATCACCGACCCCGCCGACGTCCACTACGTGCAGACGAAGACCCCGCTGCTCACCATCCACACGATCCGCGACGCCAAGGAGCGCGGCCACGGGGTCTGGACCGAGCACACCCACGAGTCGATGGACCTGTCCAACGGCACGACGGCCCTCGGCATCGCCGTGGCCCTCGGCGAGATCGAGATGCCGACCGACGCCGACGTCATGCACGACCGGTCGCTGTTCTCGTCCGTGGCCTCGTGCAGCTCGGGCGTCGAGCTGGACCAGGCACAGGTCGTCGTCGTCGGCAACGCGCGCGGTGTCGGTGGCCGGTACCGCATCGGGCACTCCGTCATGCAGGACGCCCTCGACGCCGACGGCATCTGGGCGGCGATCAAGGATGCCGGCCTCGACCTGCCCGAGCGCCCGCACTGGACCGACCTGCAGGGTCGTCTCGTCAACGTCTTCCTCAAGTGCGAGGTGAGCCAGGACGGCCAGGTGCACGGGCGCCGCAACGCGATGCTCGACGACTCCGACGTGCACTGGCACCGTCAGATCAAGTCGGCGGTCGGCGGGGTGACGGCGTCGGTCACCGGCGACCCCGCCGTGTTCGTGTCGGTGTCCGCCGCCCACCAGGGACCCGACGGCGGTGGCCCGGTCGCGGCGATCGTCGACCTCGGCGAGGACCCGCCCACCGGCTACCGCTGGACCCGCTGACCATCCGACGACGCAACACACCGAGCAGTCGCCAACCCGCGCGGGGGTACTCCCGCGGCCGTTGGCGACTGCTCGGTGTGTTGCGGGTCGAAGGTCAGTGGGCGAAGTGGCGGGTGCCGGTGAAGTACATCGTCACGCCGGCGGCCTCGGCCGCGGCGACGACCTCCTCGTCGCGGATCGACCCGCCCGGCGCGACGACCGCGCGGACCCCGGCATCGAGCAGGATCTGCAGCCCGTCGGCGAAGGGGAAGAACGCGTCCGACGCCGCGACGGAGCCGCGCGCCCGCTCCTCGCCGGCGCGGCGCACCGCGAGGTAGCAGGAGTCGACGCGGTTGACCTGGCCCATCCCGACACCGACCGCGGCGCCGTCCTTGGCGAGCAGGATCGCGTTCGACTTGACCGCGCGCACCGCCCGCCACGCGAACTGCAGGTCGGCCAGCGTCGCGGCATCGGCGGCCTCGCCCGACACGAGGCGCCAGTTCGCCGCGTCGTCGCCCCCGGTCACGGCGTCGTCGTCACCGCGCACGACCGCGTCGACCCTGTCGACGGTCTGCACGAGGAGGCCGCCGCTGATGGGCCGGGTCTCGACGGGGTCGGCGAAGCGCGCGAGGTCCGCCGGGAGGCGCAGGACCCGCAGGTTCTTCTTCGCCGTCAGGATCTCGAGCGCCTCGGGCTCGTAGTCCGGCGCGATGATGACCTCGGTGAAGACCTGCTTGGCGGCCGTGGCCATCGCCGCGGTCACGGTGCGGTTGGCCGCGATGATGCCGCCGTACGCACTGACCGGGTCCGTGGCGTGGGCCCGCTCGTAGGCCTGCTCGATGGTGGCGCCCACGGCGATGCCGCACGGGTTGGCGTGCTTGATGATCGCCACGGTCGGCTGGTCGCCCTGGTCGTGGGCGGCCCGCACTGCCGCGTCGGTGTCGACGTAGTTGTTGTACGACATCTCCTTGCCGTGCAGCTGCTCGGCCGACGCGACGCCGGGGCGCCAGTGGGTGTAGAGCGCCGCGCGCTGGTGCGGGTTCTCGCCGTAGCGCAGGGCGGCGTGGCGGTCGAAGGTCGCGCCGGTCCAGGCCGGGAAGCCGGTGCCGTCGGAGGTGTCGGCGTAGGCGTTGCCCATCCAGTTGGCGACCGCGTTGTCGTAGGAGGCCGTGTGCACGAACGCCTCGGCCGCGAGGCGCTTGCGCTGCTCGAGCGTGAAGCCACCGGCGTCGAGCGACTCCTGCACCGCGCCGTACAGGGCCGGGCTCGTGACGATGGCGACGCTCGGGTGGTTCTTGGCCGCGGCGCGCACCATCGAGGGGCCGCCGATGTCGATCTGCTCGATGCACTCGTCCGGCGTCGCGCCGGAGGCGACCGTCTCGCGGAACGGGTAGAGGTTGACGACGACCAGCTCGAACGCCTCGACGCCGAGGTCGGCCAGCTGCTCGAGGTGCTCGGGCTTGCGCGTGTCGGCGAGGATGCCGGCATGGACCTTCGGGTGCAGCGTCTTGACGCGGCCCTCGAGGCACTCCGGGAAGCCGGTCAGCTCCTCGACGGGCGTGACGGCGATGCCGAGCCCGGCGATGGTCCTGGCGGTCGAGCCGGTCGAGACGATGGACACCCCGGCCGCGTCGAGCGCTCGGGCGAGGTCCTCGAGACCGGTCTTGTCGTAGACGGAGATGAGAGCGCGCGAGATGGGGCGGCGGCCGTCGGACATCGATGCTCCTGGCGGTGGGGGCGGTGTCGGTCAGCGGGAGCACCCAGGCGGGCGATGCTCCGACGGTCACTCCCTGGTGGTTCCCCACCTGCGCCAGTCGTGTACGGCCAGCGTAGCGGCCCCTGCCGCACCGGCGAAAATTCGGCGACGCATGCGACCCATGCGACCCGTGCGACCCGTGCGCCAGCTTCGACGCCGGAGGGTCACCGCCTCAGCCGATGCGGACCCGGCGCCCCTGCACCGTGAACCCGTTCCGTGCCATCCGCCCGACGACGTCGACGAGCATCGCGCGCTCCTGCACCTTGATCCGCTCGTGCAGCGTCTCCTCCGTGTCGCCGTCCTCGACCCCGACGACGCGCTGCTCGATGACTGTCTCTTATACACATCTGACGCTGCCGACGACGGA
>NZ_JBNDHY010000219.1:0-5571 GCF_056755315.1 Monashia sp. HAY1-2A | reverse complement strand
CCCCCAGGCTGTGGGGCATCTCAGCGTCGAGATCCTCATGGAGGGGGCAGGGCTGGCCCTGCTCATGCCGGTGGTCCCCTTCGCTTTCGAACTTCTTGCCCTTCGGCGCATGACGAACTCGGCGTTCGGCACTCTCATGGCTGTCGAGCCGGCGATAGGGGTTCTGTTTGGGATTCTGTTCTTCAATCAGGTCCCATCTCTTGCGCAGGTCGGAGGCATCGTCCTGGTGGTGCTCGCCGGCGCTGCTGGACAGCGGCTCGGTTCACGCGAATCGCCGGGGCCCTCGGGCTCTGCTGCCGAGTCACCACTTGAGGCAACAGCAGTCAATGACGAAGGGACGCGGGCGCTTCCGCCTGCGTGAACGAACGAAGCCGACCCCCGACCCGAAGGTAGTCGAGAGTTTGGTGCACAGGCAGCGGGCAGTCGTGCCAGGCGCCTGCGCCGCCCGTTGGATTGCGGGTTCGTCGGGGCGGCGGCCGGTGCACAGGTCCTTGGCTGGCAGACGTTGTGCCGTGCGGCCGTGCGCCTGTCTGGTCCACGGCGGTGTAGGGATCCAGCAGATCTGTCACTCGGGATGCCCGCGAGGTCGTGGCGAGGACGAGATGGGCCGCGACCGGCCCGGCCCCTAGGTGGGATGTGGCTTTTTGGGCAGTCGGGATGCTTGTCGTGTAGGTGACCGAGCTGCACCAGAAGCTCAGCGCGGTCGGCGAGCATAGCCGCCCCCAACGTGGCATGACGGGCGGGGTAGCCGCCCTCAACGCGGCTGCTTAGAGACTGGTTGGAGGATCGGTGTCCGGCCAGACTCGCTCCAGGTGCTCGCCGGGACGCTCTCATAGCGCGGCTGCCCACCGGTGTCATTGGTGTGGCTCTCTCATGGCATGCGGTCTCGTCGGGCACCGCGCCAGGAGAGGCTCGAAAGGGGTTTGCTCTGCTCGAAGTAGCAATGCCCTCCCCGCTCTGACATCCGTCTGAGTGAAGGAGGAGGACCGGTGGGCGTGATCATCGGGATGGACCCGCACAAACGCTCGTCCACGATCGAGGTCATCGACCACACGGGCCGAGTGCTGGACGTGGGACGGTTCGACACCGACAAGGCCGGCTACGCCGCGATACTTCCGCCGGCCGCCAGTACGGAACGACGGATGAGCGGGTGTGGGCGGTCGAGGGCTGCAACGGCATCGGTCGGCAACTCGCGCACCGGCTCGTGCACGACGGTGAACGGGTAGTGGACCGTGCCGCCGAAGCTGTCCGCGCAGGTGCGGATCTTCGCCACCGGCAATGGCCGCAAGACCGACCCGGTCGACGCCCACTCCGTCGCCCTGGCCGCGTTGTACGCCCCGGCCGAGCCGGGCCTGCGCCCGGCACGGAGTGACCTGCGGTTTCTTGTGGTCGCGTCGCCAGGGGCGGGGTCGAAGCGCCGACCTTCCGATATTCAGGCGGGGGAGGTCGTGGCCCTTGCCGCGTGGAGGCCCCGCCAAGGGCCACGGATGCCCGCAAGGTGCCCGCCTGTCTCGAAGAGGAGCCATAGTGACCCGGAGTGCCCGTTGCCCCTCGGAAGGCACGTCGTGAGAGGACGATGCCAACCTGAAGGGAGAGGACGATGGCGGAAATGAAAGTGCCCGCACCGAGGCCGAGGCCGCTCTGGCGTGCAGAGGACGTTGCCGAGTATTTGGCCGTGCCGATCAAGACGTTGTACAAGTGGCGGCTCGAGCGGCATGGGCCGCCGTGTGCCCGGGTGGGCAAGCACCTGCGCTACATCCCTGAAGAGGTTGTCGCATGGGTTGAGAGTCGCAAGCAGGCTACTTCCTGAGGCGCGGGCGATGGCTCGGCAACCGCTGCCCCTGGGATCGTGGGGCCGTATCGGAGTCACGCCTCTGACGAGGGGAGAGACTGCAAAGCCATACTCCTATAGGGCCCGAGCGAAGTTCCGTGACTTCGACGGGGTCACCCGTGAGGTCATGGCGCAGGGCAAGACGAGAAGTGCCGCTGAGGCCAACCTGCTCGTGAAGCTGCGCGAGCGAGCTAGCGCCCGTCACGGTGGGTCCCTCAAGGCCACGGACCGGTTCTCGGTCGCGGCGGCGTTCTGGCTTGAGCAGCTCGACGAGAAGGTGGCCGACGGTCGGCGAGCACCGGGCACCCGCGACGCCTACCGCAGGAAACTCGACACGCACGTGCTCCCTGCTCTGGGTGAAGTGCGGCTGGGCGAGATCACCACCCCACTGGTGGACAGACTGATCCAGTCGATCAAGAACCAGGTGGGAGCACCGACGGCGCGGTCGAGCCGCAGCGTGATCTCCGGCGTCCTCGGCTTGGCCGCTCGTCACGGTGCGATCGTCACCAACCCGGTGCGCGACGCCGAGAACGTCCCCTCCACCCCCAAGCGCCGGCCGCGGGCGCTCAACGATGGCGAGCGTCGCGAGTGGTTCGCCATGCTGTCCCGCGATCCCAAGGCGGTTGCCGCCGACCTTCCCGACCTCACTGTCTTCCTGCTGGCCACGGGCGTGCGCATCGGGGAGGCCCTCGGCCTGGTCTGGTCGGAGGTTGACGTCGATGCCGGCGTGGTGGCGATCACCGGTCAGGTGACGCGCGTGACAGGGGAGGGCCTCGTCCGGCGCCCGACGAAGTCTGCGGCCGGGCAGCGGGTTCTCGCCCTCCCGGGCTGGTGCGTGGAGATGCTGGCCCTCCGGCGCAGCCGAGGCATCAGGACGGAGGAGCCTGTCTTCTGCGATGCCCTTGGCGGGTTCCGCGACCCCAACAACGTCCGGCGAGACCTGCGCCGGGCGCGTGCGCCACGAGGGACCGAGAGCCGTCAGGCCCTCGGCGCGGCGCTCGCCCGAGCCAGAAGATCCGCAGGAAAGTCGCGCACGGAGGTCGCGGAGGCACTCGCGTGGCCCAGGACGCGAGTCGAGCTCGTCGAGTCCGGCAGGGTGAGGGTGGAGCCTCAGGATGTAGCCGCCGTGGCGGACGTCTGCAGGGTCACCAGATCCGGGCGGAGCGAGCTGATGACGCTTGCTAGAGAGGCGTCGAAGCCGACTGATGCAGATGCCTTGGCATGGATCACGTCGCACTCCTTCCGCAAGACGAACGCGACGATTCTTGACGAGGCCGGGCTGTCAGCGCGGCAGATCGCTGACCAGCTCGGCCACGCCCGGCCGTCGCTCACGATGGACGTCTACATGGGCCGGGGAGCCAAAAGCGGGGCGGCTGCCGCTGCACTCGAGGAGGCCCTCACCACCGAGACGTCTGAGTGAAAAGTGGGGGGTTTCGTGGATAGCAGTAGAGCCCGGCCCAAGGGGCCGGGCTCCTGACCTGCATGGATGGTGCGCCGCCAGGGACTCGAACCCCGAACCCAGTGATTAAGAGTCACTTGCTCTGCCAATTGAGCTAGCGGCGCAACGAGGGGAAACGTTAGCAGCGCGAGTCGTTCGCGACAAAATCGGCGCTGAGCACGGATCAGGGCCGGGTCGGACGCCCCCGTGGCGGCCGGGGCCGCTGCCCGTGAGGTGCGTCACGCCGCCACCGACCACCATGCTCGGGCTTACCCGGAAAGCGTCCGTATCGTCTCGCGCATGGCGGTCCCACCCCGCCGCTGTGCCACAGTGGCCCCGTGGCCTCACCGACGACGCCTGCGACGGCACCAGGGGCGATCCCCCCACCCACGCCGGCCTTCTTCCTCGCCGGGGGCACCGGCATCTCGGCCGAGACCCTCGGCAACATGATGCTGCAGCAGTTCCCGACCGTGGGTTTCGTCAGGCGCAAGATCCCCTTCATCCGCACGGTGGAGCGGGCCCGCGAGGTCGTCGCCGAGCTCGACGCCGCGATGACCGACACCGTGACGCCCCTCGTGTTCTCGACGGTGTCCGACGAGGAGGTGTGCGCCGAGCTGCAGCAGACGCGGTGCGCCTTCATCGACCTCTTCGGGTCGCACCTGGCCACCGTGGAGCGGGTGCTGCACGTCAACGCGGCCCACCACGTCGGAGCCCTGCACGGCGTCGGCGACCTCGGCCGCTACGAGGCCCGGATGCGGGCCGTCGAGTTCGCGATGGAGCACGACGACGGCCAGAGCATGCGCAACCTCGAGCAGGCCCACCTCATCCTCATCGCGCCCTCACGATGCGGCAAGACGCCGACATCCATCTACCTCGCCCTGCAGCACGGCATCAAGGTCGCCAACTACCCCCTCGTCGAGGAGGACTTCGAGTCCAGCGACCTGCCCCGCCCGGTGCGCGCCTACGCCGGCAAGTGCTTCGGCCTCCTGTCGACGGCCGCCCGCCTGAGCCAGGTGCGCGGTGAGCGGCGACCCGGCTCGAGGTACGCGAGCCTCGCCCAGTGCAGCTACGAGCTGCGCCGGGCCGAGGCGATGTACCGGGCCCACCGAGTGCCCGTCGTCAACTCCTCGAACATGTCGGTCGAGGAGATCGCCGCGGTCATCATGCAGACGCGCCGTCTCGGCGACGGCGGCTGACCGCCGGCACCATCCACCGAACAACAGAGCGAATGACCATGCACGACAACGAGGCCCGCCCAGGCGGGCCGGAACCGGAAGGACCTGCAGTGACCGAGAACGTGGTGAGGTTCGCCGACCTCGGCCTGTCCGACGTCGAGTCGGTGGGCGGCAAGAACGCCTCGCTGGGTGAGATGGTGCAGCACCTGTCGAAGGCCGGCGTGTCCGTGCCCGACGGCTTCGCCACGACCGCCGACGCCTACCGGCGCTTCCTGGCCGAGGACGGCCTCGCGGACCGCATCAACGCCCTCCTCGACGACCTCGACGTCGACGACACGCGGCGCCTCGCCGAGGTGGGTGCAAGCATCCGCGAGATGGTGGAGCACCAGTCCTTCCCCGAGGACCTCGAGCGTGACATCCGGGGCGCCTTCGACCAGCTCGTCGCCGAGCAGGCCGGGGGAGGCGCCGAGGAGCCCAGCTTCGCCGTGCGCTCGAGCGCGACGGCCGAGGACCTGCCCGACGCGTCCTTCGCCGGCCAGCAGGAGACGTTCCTCAACGTCCGGGGCAACGACAACGTCCTGCACGCGATCAAGCTCGTGTTCGCCTCGCTCTACAACGACCGCGCCATCTCCTACCGCGTCCACAGCGACTTCGACCACTCGGTCGTGGCGTTGTCCGCCGGGGTCCAGCGGATGGTGCGCTCGGACATCGGCGCCTCCGGCGTCATGTTCACGATGGACACCGAGTCCGGCTTCCGGGACGCCGTGTTCGTCACGAGCAGCTACGGCCTCGGCGAGGCGGTCGTGCAGGGCGCGGTCAACCCCGACGAGTTCTACGTCTACAAGCCGGCGCTGCGGGCCGGGCGCCCCGCGATCCTCAAGCGCGGAGTCGGTGGCAAGGCCACGAAGATGGTCTACACCTCCGACGTGAGCGTCGGGCGCACGACCGAGTTCGTCCCGGTGCCCGAGGAGCAGCGGCCGCTGCTGTCCCTGACCGACGACGAGGTCACCGAGCTCGCACAGCACGCGCTGCGCATCGAGGAGCACTACGGCCGGCCCATGGACATCGAGTGGGGCAAGGACGGCATCGACGGGGGGCTCTACATCCTGCAGGCCCGCCCCGAGACC
>NZ_JBNDHY010000218.1:0-5630 GCF_056755315.1 Monashia sp. HAY1-2A | reverse complement strand
TCCGTCGTCGGCAGCGTCAGATGTGTATAAGAGACAGTCGGTACACCGGTTGGTTCGGCACCGAACGAACCGTTCGGTCCGCGAGTGCAGCTGGGGGAGGGTGTTCGGGTGCCCGCGGGCGCCGGCGCGGGTGGGTGCGGGGATCGGGCGGCCGGGGCGGGGTCAGAGGTGGTGGCGGTCGCGGCGACGGCGGACCGGGGCTTTGCGCGCCTCGATCGACAGGAAGTGCATGACTGCGGAGATGACGAGCGGCACGGTGAAGATCGCCGCGACCGGGGGGATGGCGGCGCCGGAGTCGTTGGTGAGGAAGCCGATGACGGCCATGACGACGATGGACCAGAGCCCGCGGTGCAGCTGCGGGGCCTCGTCGAGCAGGCGCCGCAGCGGCTCGCTGCCGAGGGTTCCCGGGCGTGCGACGACGAAGACACCGACGGCGAGGACCGCGACGACGAGGACGAGCAGCACCGGCAGGTGGACGGCGAGGTCGATGTTGGCCCACAGCTTGCGCGACATGACGTCCCACGCGCCGCCGTCGATGACGGTCTGCAGGAACCGGCCCGGGTGCGAGCGCTCGGACTCCGGCCGCCGCCAGTCGAGGTAGGAGACGCCGCCGACGACGATCCCGGCGGCCACGAGGACGAGCACGACGTTGCGCACCGAGGTGCGCCGGCCCATGACGCCCATGAGCAGGAAGCCGAGCGCGGGCACGAGGGCGATGGGACCACCGAAGTCGGCGCCCCAGGCCGGCAGCACGTCGACGGCGAGGGCGGCACCGCCGATGACGACGACGGCGAAGACCGCGAGCCGCGGGGCCTGACGCCGCACGAGCGCGTGCGCCATGGCGGCGCACAGGAGGAGCACCGCCGAGGCGTAGAGGGCGAACGCGACGTTGCCCATGCCGTAGAAGCGGCCGCCGACCAGGGGCTGGAGCCCGAAGATCGAGGAGATCTGCAGGTGTGAGCCGGTGATGAGGTCGATGCCGATGACCGCCGCGGTCAGCGCCGACATCGCCGCCAGCGGCCCGAGCGCCGACGAGCTCCACGGCCCGTTGAGCGAGACGAACGCCAGTGCCGCGCTCATGAGCAGGACGAGCCCGAGCAGCATGGTGGTCAGGACGACGGTGTTGTCCGACCACCGCCACCACGGCACGAGGTTGGCCAGGAAGGTCGCGGCGGGCATCGCCGCACCGACGATGCCGACGAGGCGGACCAGGCGCAGCCCCCGCTGACGCGTCAGGCGCTGGTTCCACGGCCGGGCCCGGCGCACCATCCACCAGAGGGACAGCAGCGCGAGGGTCATCGCCGAGAGCCAGATGAGCAGGAACGGCGCGACGATGCGGTGCATCGCGTCGGCCTTGGTGTCGATGTCGGTCAGCACGGTCAGCTTCGTCGCGGCCGTGGACTCGCTGTTGTTCGCCGACGGCACGACCGACAGCGCCCGGCCCCCGATGCCGGTCACCGGCGTGACGCCGCCGCGTTGCAGGATCGTCGCGGTGACGTCGGACAGCTGCGCGACGCCGGTGCTCCGGGTCGAGGCCGACGCGAGCAGGCCCGGCCCGTAGTGCGGCCCGGTCGCCGTGAGCAGCCGCAGGCGCTCGGCCCGGTCGCGGTCGGACAGGCTCACGACGACGAGGTCGGCACCGTTGGGCATGGCGTCGACGACCTGGTCGAGGCGCCGCTCGAGGACGTTGACCCGCTCGACCTGGCGCGCCGGGTTCGGGTCGGTGGCATCGAGCGAGCCGACGTCGACGATCGAGACCGGGCACTGCGCGAGGTCGGACACCAGCGTGGTGACGGAGAACTCGGCGTACTTGCCGACCTTGCCGTCGCTCGTCGCCGCGGCAAGGCCGGCGCCGGGGCCGACCGCCTGGATGCACGTGTTGCCCTTGGCGAAGCTGTCGCCGAGCAGACCGAGGTGCGCACGGAACTCCGACCGGCTGGAGCTCTCGGCGAGGGCGTCGAACCCCATGACGCGGAAACCCGCCGTGGCGTCGCCGGCGACCGCGGGCAGCGGCCCGCACTCGGGGCGGTCGGAGTCGGACGCCGGGCCCGCCGACTCTCCCGCCCCGACCGTCGACCAGCCGTCGACGGGGCACGTCGTCAGCCGCAGCGTCTTGACCGACACGGACGCGGCCGACCCGTCGCGCAGCAGTCCCCACAGCGTCGGCGTCTTCTCCGGGCTGACGTCGTCCCAGGACAGGCCGCCGATCCCGACGACGACGAGCGAGTCGCCCGGCTTCGGCGTCGTCGTCGGCGGCACCGGCACCTCGCCGCGCCCGACGTAGGCGAGGGTCAGGACGGCCACCACGGCAAGGAGCGCGACGACGAGCGTCTTGACGGGGTGGCGGCGGATCACGCAGGACAGACTACAAACCGGCTCCGCACGCGGGCGTCGCCGATCACCGGCTGGATCACCGGCTGGACCCGGCGGGACCAGGCTGCGTCAGGGCGGCTCACGGGCTGACTCACGGGCTGGAACCGGCGGCCGTCCCACGGGTCCCGGGACTACCCTTGCGCCTCGTGGACGACACGACGCTCACGGCCGTGGCCCTCGCCGCCGCGGGCGTCGCGCTGCTCGCGCTCGTCCTCGCCGTCCTCGCGCATGCGCGGCTCCGCCGCGTCCGCGCCGACTTCGCCGTGCTCGGTGCCGACGGCGCCCGCACCGACATCGCCCGCCTCGCGGCCGACCAGAACCGACGCATCGAGCGCCTGACCGCCGACGTGACCCGGGTGCGCGCCGACGTCGCCGCGGCCGAGGCGGACGTCCGCCAGAGCCTGCGCAACGTGGCCGTCGTGCGCTACGACGCGTTCGGGGACATGGGTGGCCGCCTGTCGTTCTCGGCCGCCATCGTCGACGACGAGGGCGACGGCATCGTCCTCAGCTCGATCCATGCCCGCAGCGAGTCCCGGACGTACGCCAAGGGCATCGTCGGCGGCCGCTCGAGCATCACGCTGACGCCCGAGGAGCAGCAGGCCCTCGCGTCGGCGACCAGCGGCGACCCGGGCACCGATTCCGGCGCCCCGACACCAGCCCGTACGAAGGACGCCTCGTGACCCCTCCACGCACCCCCGACGAGCTGCACCGCTTCGGCTACCTCGGTCCGCGCGGCACCTTCACGCAGATGGCGCTCGACGCGTGGGACGCCGCCGAGGGCCGCGAGCACGTGCCGTTCGGGTCGGTCGACGCGGCCCTCGCGGCGCTGCGGGCCGGCGACATCGACGCCGCCATGGTGCCGATCGAGAACTCCGTCGAGGGCGGTGTCTCGGCGACGCTCGACGCCCTCGCCACGGGTGACCCGCTCGTCGTCATCGGCGAGGTGCTCGTGCCGATCACCTTCGTCCTCTGCGCCCGACCGGGCACGGCCCTCGGCGACGTCAAGGCCGTCGGCACCCATTCGCACGCGTGGGCGCAGGTGCGCTCGTGGATGGGCGCCCACCTGCCGGACGCCGCCTACGTGCCGACGCTGTCGACGGCGGCCAGCGCCACTGCGCTCGGGGCGCCCGGCGAGGTGATGTTCGACGCCGGCGTCTGCGCGCCGGTCGCCGCGAGCAACGAGGGGCTCGAGGTCCTCGCCGAGGACATCGGCGACAACAAGGCCGCGGTGACGCGCTTCGTCCTCGTGTCGCGGCCGGGCACCCTGCCGGCGCCGACCGGTGCGGACAAGACCACGGTCGTCCTCTTCCAGAAGGAGGACCATGCCGGCGGCCTGCTCGAGCTGCTCGAGCAGTTCGCCGTGCGCGGGGTCAACATGACGCGGCTGGAGTCACGTCCGACGGGCGAGGCCATGGGCTCGTACTGCTTCTCCATCGACGTCGAGGGCCATGTCCTCGACGAGCGGGTCGGCGAGACGCTCATGGGGCTGCGCCGGGTGTGCGCCGAGGTGCGCTTCCTCGGCTCGTACCCGCGGGCCGACGGCGGCCTGCCCGGGACGCGTCCGGGAACGACGGACGAGGACTTCCGGGCGGCCCGGGCCTGGCTCCGCGACCTGCGCGCCTGACCGCCCGGTCGGCAGGGCACGGCGAGCCGGCCGGGCCCGCGACGCGCGGTCCGGCTCAGCCGATCGTCGCGCCGCTCTTGAGGAGGAACAGCGTCTCGTCACCGACGATCCCGTCGACGCCGATGCGGTTGGCGGCCTGGAGGGTCTCGACCGCCTTCGTCGTGCCGGGGCCGAAGACGCCGTCGACGGCGAGCTTGGCGCCGGCCGCGCGGAGGGCCCGCTGGAGCGTCGTCACGTCGGCACCCTTCGCGCCGGGCTTCAGGGTGCGGTCCCCGAGGGACCGGCTGATGACGATGACCCACATGCTGTTGTCGACGCGGCCCGGGTGCGAGACCGGGGCCTCGAGGGTGGACTCGACCCGCGCGACCGCGGCCCTCGTCGCGGCACCGTAGCGGCCGTCGACCCGGACCGGCCCGAAGTCGGCGTCGTCGAGGAGGCACTGGAGCGCACTGACCGCCGGGCCCGTGGCGCCGGGCTCGAGCGTCGGATAGGTGTCGAGCGTCCGGGTGCAGCTGCCCGCCGTCGAGCCGGCGTCCGGGCCGGCGTCGGGGCCGGCGGTCGTCGTGGCCGCAGACGTGGGCGTCGGACGCGTCGGGGTCAGCGGCGCAGCCGTCACCGTGGGGATCACCGCGGGCGTCGTCTCGGTCGTCGACTCGGTCGGTGTCGGGTCGCTCGGGCTCTCGACCGACGCGGTGAGCGACGCGGACGGCGTGGCCGCGCCCGCGTCCGGTCCGCACCCCGCCAGGACGGGCGCGAGCAGCACGGCCGCCAGCAGGGGCGCCCAGCGGCGGACCCCAACCGCTGCGGACGAGGCGCCGGCTGCCCGCAGAGCGCGCGCGTCGGTGGTCGCGTCGGTGGTCGTGCGCCCGGACGGGCCGGTGACGCCGTCCGGGCTGGTCGGACGGGTGCGGTGCTGCGGTGTCATTCGGGTACCCCTGGTTGCCGAGTCGGCCCGCCCTCGCCGGGCCGCGGTCCGAGTATGCGGTGCCGTGCGCCGCCCCACCGGCACGACACGGCGTTTCGTGACGAAACGGACACCTGGCAGAGGGGCCGGACGTGAGGAGGGGGCGCCGGCCGCTGCCCGCCGGCGCCCCACGGGTCCGGGCGACCCCAGTGCGCCCGACCCTGAGGTCATCGAGCCAGCCGCCCCTCCGCGGCCCCCGTGACGGCTCGATGACCAGGTCCCCGAGTGGGTCCCCCGACAGCACAGAGCCGGCGACCGCCCTCCTGATACGTCCCGCCGCGGAAAATGTCGGCGAGTTCTCGACGCGTCGATGTATCAGTTCGGCCCCGTACGCCACCATTCCGGTGAGAGCGTCGGGGCCAGGGCCGCGGCGCATTCCTGCTCGGCTGCAGAGCTCACCCCTCAGGAGGCACTACATGGCAGAGCCCGGTCAGCCCGGTCGCCCCGGTCAGCCCGGCCAACCCGGCCAGGAGGGCCAGGACGCGACGCCCCGTCCCGTCCGGCCCCCCGTCCGCGTCCTCGACCCGGCCACCGCGATGCGCCGGACCGACGGGCAGGCGCCCGACCCGGCGCTCTACCTGTCCGACCGGCTGCTCGTGCGCAACGAGCCGGGCGGCACCCGCGGGCTCGGTGACCTCGCCCAGTCGCTCCTGTCTCTTATACACATCT
>NZ_JBNDHY010000217.1:0-5710 GCF_056755315.1 Monashia sp. HAY1-2A | reverse complement strand
TCCGTCGTCGGCAGCGTCAGATGTGTATAAGAGACAGGGTTTGCCGCGTGAGCACCGTGACGCGTCGCTGTGTGTGCCCCGGTTCCTACGACCCCGTGACGAACGGGCACGTGGACGTCGTCACCCGCGCGAGCCGCCTCTTCGACGAGGTCGTCGTCGCGATCCTGCACAACCCCTCCAAGGAGGGCACCTTCTCGGTCCCGGAGCGCACCCGGCTGCTCGAGGCGTCGGTCGGTCACCTGCCGAACGTGCGCATCGGTGACTGGGCGGGCACACTCGTCGTCGACGTCTGCCGCGAGGTCGGGGCCGACGCCATGGTCAAGGGGCTGCGCGGCGGGACCGACTTCGCCTACGAGCTGCCGATGGCGCACATGAACCACCACCTCACCGGCGTCGAGACGCTCTTCCTGGCCTCCGACCCCACCCTCCAGCACGTGAGCAGCTCGCTGGTCAAGGAGGTCGTGCGCTACGGCGGCGACGTCACCGGCCTCGTCCCGGACGCCGTCCTCGAGGCGCTGCGCGGCCGTCTGGCCTGATTTGGGCGCCGGAGGAGCCTCCGGTAGCCTTGGACGTCGGTCCACGTCCGTCCTGGCGCGGACCGAACCTACGACCGTGCGCAGGAGACATGAGCCGCCCCGATCCCCGTTCACCGCTGGTGCTCGACACCAGGGACCTGAACAGGCGACCGGGGACGATGCATGAGCTCACGCGCACGGTGACGTTCTCCGACGACCTCGGCACCGACGTCATCGCGATCAAGGCCGGCACGCCGGTCGAGCTCGAGGTGCGGCTGGAGTCGGTCGTCGAGGGCGTCCTCGTCACGGGTTCGGTCGGCGGCACGGCGACCGGCGCCTGCGTGCGGTGCCTGGACCCCGTCGAGCTCGACGTCGACGGGACCTTCCAGGAGCTGTTCGCCTACGCCGACCGGGCGGCGCACCACCACGAGGTGGGAGCCGACTCGGACGAGGACGAGGTGCACGAGCTCGTCGGCGACCTCGTCGACCTGGAGCCCGTGCTCCGGGACGCGGTCGTACCGACGCTGCCGTTCAAGCCGGTGTGCCGGGAGGACTGCCCGGGCCTGTGCTCCGAGTGCGGAGCCAGGCTCGCGGACGACCCGGACCACCACCATGAAGTGATCGACCCGAGGTGGTCGGCTCTCGGCGGACTGCTGGGGGACGACCCGCAAGAGAAGAGGAACTGACGTGGCTGTCCCGAAGCGGAAGATGTCGCGCTCCAACACCCGTTCGCGTCGCGCGAACTGGAAGGCTACGCCGACCACGCTGACCACGTGCCCCCAGTGCGGTGCTGCCACGCAGCCCCACATCGCGTGCCCGTCGTGCGGCACCTACAAGGGCCGTCACTACGCCGCGGCCGAGCGCACCGAGCACCAGGCCTGACCTGCCCGTGAGCGGCCCCGTGAGCGACCTCGATGCCGGGGGTGTTCCGGCGGCGGTGACGCAGGAGCCGCAGCGGCCCGTCGACGCCCTGCTCGCCCACCTCGACGAGGTGGTCGGCCAGGGAGTCGACGAGCCGCTGCTCCTGCGTGCCCTGACGCACCGGTCCTACGCGTACGAGAACGGCGGGCTGCCGAACAACGAGCGCCTCGAGTTCCTCGGCGACTCCGTCCTGGGCCTCGTCGTCACCGAGACGCTCTACCGGGAGCACCCCGACCTCGCCGAGGGCCAGCTGGCCAAGCTGCGCGCGGCGGTCGTCAACATGCGAGCCCTCGCCGAGGTCGCGCGCACCTTCGACCTCGGCGGCTACGTCATGCTCGGCAAGGGTGAGGAGGCGACGGGCGGCCGCGACAAGGCCTCGATCCTCGCCGACACCCTCGAGGCGCTCATCGGCACCGTCTTCCTCAGCGTCGGCATCGAGCGGGCGGCCGTCTTCGTCCACCACCACTTCGACGCCCTCATCGAGGAGGCCGCGACCCTGGGCGCCGGCCTCGACTGGAAGACGAGCCTGCAGGAGATGGCCGCCGGCGCCGCGCTCGGGACTCCCGAGTACCGCGTCGGCGAGCAGGGCCCGGACCACGAGAAGGAGTTCCACGCGCAGGTCTTCGTCGGCGACGAGGTCCTCGGCGAGGGCCGTGGCCGCTCGAAGAAGGAGGCCGAGCAGAAGGCCGCCAAGCAGGCCTGGCACACGCTCGACGCCCGCAGCACCGAGGCGGCCGCCGACGAGTCTGCGGCCCCGGGTGTGTCCGGCCTGTCCGGCGACGTGTCCCGACCGTCCGGCCCCACCCGCGCGCTCGGCTGACCCGGACCGCCCTCAGACGTGCCCGAGCTGCCCGAGGTCGAGGTCGTCCGCCGCGGCCTCGAGGACCACGTCGTCGGCCGCCACGTCACCCGCGCCCGGATCACCGGCGTGCGGGTCGCGCGGCGTCACGACGCCGGGCCCGAGGACCTCGCGGCGCGGCTGCACGACGTCACCGTCACGGCCGCCTCACGCCGCGGCAAGTACCTCTGGCTCGCCCTCGACGGCGAGGACGCCCTCATCGTC
Source organism: Monashia sp. HAY1-2A (assembly GCF_056755315.1). NCBI lineage: Bacteria > Bacillati > Actinomycetota > Actinomycetes > Micrococcales > Intrasporangiaceae > Intrasporangium > Monashia sp. HAY1-2A. The sequence continues at coordinate 3,211 of NZ_JBNDHY010000217.1, read as the reverse complement.
CACCTCGGGATGAGCGGCCAGATGCTCGTCGAGCCCGCCGAGGCGCCGCTGGAGAAGCACTGCCACGCACGGTTCGACTTCGCCGACGGCGGGCCGCAGCTGCGGTTCGTCGACCAGCGCACCTTCGGGGGCCTGCAGCTGTCGCCGCTCGGTCGCGGGGGCATCCCCGAGGTCGTCGCGCACATCGCCCCCGACCCGTTCGAGCCGGTCTACGACCAGGCCGCCGTCGTGCGGCGGATGAAGCAGCGCGACAGCGCCGTCAAGCGCGCGCTCCTCGACCAGACCCTCGTCTCGGGCATCGGAAACATCTACGCCGACGAGGCGCTGTGGCGTGCACGGGTGCACGGCGAGCGGCTGTGCTCCGCGCTGACCAAGCCGACGCTGTCGCGCATCCTCGACCACGCCCGCGAGGTCATGGCCGAGGCCCTGGGCCAGGGCGGCACGAGCTTCGACGCGCTCTACGTCAACGTCAACGGGGCGAGCGGCTACTTCGACCGCTCGCTGCACGCCTACGGCCGCGAGGGCACGCCGTGCGACCGGTGCGGTGCCCTGATCCGCCGCGAGCAGTTCATGAACCGCTCGTCCTTCTCCTGCCCGGTGTGCCAGCCCCGACCGCGGCGCCGCGCGAGCGCCTGAGGCCCGCGCGAGCGCCTGAGGCCCGCGCGAGCGCCCGAGGCAGCTCGACGCCGGCCCGGGTCGACGGTCAGTGACCGCCCGGGCGACGCCTCGGCGCCGGCCGGGTCGGGTCGTCATGCGGTGGCGCGACGTGGTCGGGCACGACGATCGGTCGCAGCCGCGCCCAGGTCATGAAGACCGCTGCGACGACGACCATGACCAGGCCCGCCCAGAGGTTGGCGTTGACGCCACCGGTCTTGTCGAGGGCCCGGTCGCCGAACAGGCCCATGGCCACGAGGATGACCCCGTAGATGCCGATGAGGCCGCCGATGAAGTTGCGGATGTCGAAGGCGCCGGCGGTGTGCCGCTCGACACGGGCGTCGTCGGGCTCCGGGGCCAGCGGCTCCTCGTGCTCGCCGGGCGCGTGATCGGCGGACCGCCTGCTGCTGTCGGTCATGGCAGGACTCCTCTCAGAAGGCCACGTTGAGGATGACGACGAGCACCAGCGCGATGACCGCGAGCGGGATCGTGCGCTGGTACCACGGCAACCGCGACTCGTGCGGGTCGACGAGGTCCTCGCGCGGCGTCTCGGAGTAGACGAGCCCGCGCAGCTCGCGGGCCGGCTTGGGCACGGTGCCCAGGCTGACGACGACGCTGACGGCGATGTCGACGACGAACGCCGTGGACGCCGCGACGAACGCCGCGCCCTGCCCCTCGAGCGGCAGGACGCCGAGGCTCACCGAGCCGAACGCGTCCTTGGACAGGAACGCGACGACCACCGCGGACAGCGTGCCGCTGACCAGGCCGGCCCAGCCGGCCGTCGGCGTCATGCGCTTCCAGAACATGCCGAGGATGAACGTCGCGAACAGGGGTGCGTTGAAGAACCCGAACAGGGTCTGGAGGTAGTCCATGACGTTGCTGAAGGAGCTTGCGACGACGGCGGTGCCGATCGCGATGAGGGTCGCTGCGACGGTGGCCAGGCGTCCGATGCGCAGGTAGTAGTCGTCGCTGTGGTCCTTGCGGATGTACCGCTGCCACAGGTCGTAGCTGAAGACGGTGTTGAACGCGGAGATGTTGGCAGCCATGCCGGCCATGAAGGCCGCGAGCAGGCCGGCGATGGCGATGCCGAGCAGGCCGTTCGGCAGGACGTCGCGCATGAGCAGCAGCAGCGAGTCGTTGTACTTGACGCCCTCGCCCGACGCGCCGCCGGGCGGCGAGCCACCGTTCTTCAGCTGCCCGATCTCCGGGACGAGGACGGCCGCGATCATGCCGGGCAGGATGACGATGAACGGCACGAACATCTTCGGGAACGCGCCGATGATCGGCGTCTTGCGGGCGGCCGAGATGGAGTTGGACGCCATGGCGCGCTGGACCTCGACGAAGTTCGTCGTCCAGTAGCCGAAGGACAGCACGAAGCCCAGGCCGAAGACGATGCCGACGACGGACCAGAACGGCGAGCTGAAGCCGGACAGCGCCTCCCCGGGCCACGAGTGCAGCTGCTGGTCGGCGGGCGGGACACCCGCCTTGGCGGGGGCCGACGTCGCGAGCTGGGTGATCTTGTCCTGCAGGCCCTGCCAGCCGCCGACGCGGTGCAGGCCGATGAGGGTCAGCGGCAGGAGGGCGGCGACGATGACGAAGAACTGCAGCACCTCGTTGTAGATCGCCGCCGACAGGCCACCGAGCGTGATGTACGACAGGACGATCGCCGCCGCCACGAGGAGCGCGACCCAGAGCGGCCAGCCCAGGAGGGCGTGGACGATCGAGCCGAGCAGGTAGAGGTTGACGCCGGCGATGAGCAGCTGGGCGAGGGCGAAGCTCAGTGCGTTGACGAGGTGGGCGCCGGTGCCGAAGCGCCGGTACATGAACTCCGGGACCGAGCGGACCTTGGAGCCGTAGTAGAAGGGCATCATGACGACGCCGAGGAACAGCATCGCCGGGATGGCGCCCACCCAGAAGTAGTGGACGGTGGAGATGCCGAGCTCGGCGCCGTTGGCGGACATGCCCATGATCTCGACGGCGCCGAGGTTGGCCGAGATGAAGGCGAGGCCGGTGACCCAGGCCGGCAGGGACCGGCCCGACAGGAAGAAGTCGATGGAGTCGGACACGGCGCGCCGGGCCATGAGCCCGATGCCGAGGACGAAGACGAAGTACAGCGCGATGATGACGTAGTCGACGGGGTTGGCACTGATGATGGAGTCCGCTGTCGGTAGACCCGCGAGTGAGCGCATGCGATCAGTCCCTTCGTTGGGCGACCCGTTCGACGCTAGCGCAGCCGGGCCCGCCGGTCGCGTCAGGACACCTCCTGGTTGGTCGGGTCGGGAACGGAGCTGATGGCGCGCTTCAGCGGCACGGTGGCATCGACCGCCGCCTCGACCGGGATCGTCATACCCTTCTCGAGCGCGCGCTTCACGGCCAGGTAGTCACCGCTGGCGTTGACGGCCTCGACGGCCACGAGCAGGCCGCCGTGGTAGCTGAGCAGCGAGAACGACTCTGCTGCAGGGTCGCCGCGCAGGACCGTCGTGTCGGCACCGTGCGGCAGGCCCGCGATCTGGAGGCGCAGGTCGGCCTGGTCGCTCCAGAACCACGGCACGCTGTC
>NZ_JBNDHY010000216.1:0-5995 GCF_056755315.1 Monashia sp. HAY1-2A | reverse complement strand
CTCGGGCACCGCGTGGCATGGCGTCTCCTCGGCTGGCTCGTCCCGGCGGTCGGGGCCTGCGTCCGAGGGTGGCAGACCGCGTCGCACGACGTCCTCGGCGTCCGCGCGTGGAACCGTCGCCCATCAGGGCCTACCGCGCGGCGTCCCGGGGTGCGACGAGCTGGATCGGGACGGCCCGGCCGTCCCGGACGAGGTGGCCGCGGCCGGGTCGCCGCTCGAACGGTCCGTCGAGGCGCGCTCCGAGCAGCTCCCCGTCGAGCGCCGAGGTGGCGCCGAGGAGGATGCCGTGCCCGTCCCGCGCGAGCTCCGGCACGAGCCCACGGAAGGCGGCGGCGGCGCGGGTGAGGTCGGCCGACCCGGCGGTGATGCCGTCGGTCGCGTCGAGCACGCTGCAGGCCTCGAGCACGGCGTCGCCGAGGGCGGTGCCGTCGAACCTCTCGACGTCGTCGACGACGACGCACAGGTCGGGGTCGGCGCGCCGCGCGGCCACGAACTCGTCCCGCTCTGCCGGTCCGAGCACCCGACACGTCGACCCTTCGACGAGGGCGCGCAGGGGCGAGCGCGGGGGCGCGAGGACGACGACCGCCCGCCCCGCGCCGGCCAGCTCCCGCGCGAGCCACCCGAGGAACGAGGAACGTCCGGAGCGGGCCGGGCCCGCGACCAGGAGCCGAGGAGGCATCGTGGACGGGTCGAGGTGGACCGGGCGGGCCGCGTCGCCCCCGACACCCACGCCGATGAGTCCTGAGTGGGCCGGGACGGGCCCGAGGTCCGTGCCGTCCACGAACGTCGGGAGGGGGCGTACGGTCCACGGGAGCGTGTCGCCTCCCGTGGTCGGGCGCTCCGGGAACGCGTCCGCCGCCGATGCGACCTCGACGGCGTCGCCCGGGCGCTGCCGGCCACGTCGCGCGCGACCCCGCCCTGCGGCCGTTGCCAGGACCGCGTCGACGGCGGACTCGAGCGTCGGGGCGCCACCCGGCAGAGCGACCTGGACGTCGAGGCCCGTGGCGGGTTCGATCGCGCGGCCCGGAGGACGCCGGACCCGGGCCTGCGCCGGGTCGACGCCGGCGAGCGTCAGGTCGAGCGGGTCTGGCAGGTCGAGCACGAGCCGCCGGGCGAGCAACCCGGCCAGGCGCCCGGACAGCACGCCGCGTCCGCCGGACACCGCGACGGCGAGGCGGCGGGCGGACCCGTCGCGGACGATCCGGTGCAGGTCGTCGAGCCCTGCGCCGTGGTCGACGTCGGCGAGAGCGTCCTCGACCGCCTCGAGCCCGTCGACGAGCAGGAGGGTCGTGCGCGCCGGCGCGGGCGCGTCGAGCTCGCCGGCGAGGCGGGCAAGCACGCGTCGCACCAGGTGCGGGTCCGCGGTGGAGGTGACCGACCCGACGTGCGGCAGCCCCTCCAGCGCGGCCAGAGGCCCGGGCACGCCCTCGACCACGTGCACGTGGAGCGTCTCGGGGCGCCGGCCGCCCGCGAGGCCCTCGACGAGGCGCAGCAGCGTCGTCGTGCGCCCCGAGCGTGGCCCACCGGCGACCCCGAGCGACGCGTCGACGTGCGGGTCCCACACCCACGGGCGTCGGGTCTGCTCGTCGGGGACGTCGGCGACCCCGACGACGACACCGGCGACGACACCGGCGACGACCCCGGCGTCGACCCCGGCGGGCACGCCGCCACCGTCGAGGACCCCGGCGACGTGGGTCAGCCCACGGCTGGGCAGGACGGCGGGCAGCGGCGGGAGCCACGGTGACGGCGGTGGCTGCAGGCGCAGGTCCTGCGTGGCAGCCCTCACGGCCGACACCACGGCACTCAGCTCGGTCGGGCGTGCCTCGGGTGTGGTCGTGCCGACCCCGGACGCCGGTCCGTCCGCGCCGTCGAGGCGTCGCACCACGATGGCGTCGGGATGCTCGACATCCCGGAGCAGGCCGCCGACCCAGGCGGTCTGCAGGGCCACGAGGCGCTGGTCGGCGGCTCGCACGTACCCCCGCCCCGGGACGGTGTCGGGCACTGAGGCAGCGTCGGGGGCGTCGATGACGTCGAGGCTGTCGGAGCGCTCCCGGACCCGCAGGCACAGCCGCAACGAGATGTTGGCGCGCATGTCGGCGCTGACGATGCCCCCCGGGCGCTGGGTCGCGAGCACGACGTGCACGCCGAGCGACCGACCGACCGCCGCGACGCGCACGAGACCGTCGACGAACTCCGGAAGGTCGTCCGCCAGGGCCTTGAACTCGTCGACGACGATGACGAGCCGGGCCAGCCGTTGCCGCGGGTCGCCGCCCATCCGGGCTCGGTAGTCCTCCCAGTCCTTGGCCTGCCGACTCGCAAGAAGGCGTTCACGCCGCCGCAGCTCGGCGCGCAGGGAGGTCAGCGCTCGGCGCGTCAGGGCCTCGTCGAGGTCGGTGACGACGCCGACGACGTGTGGCAGGCGCGCGCACTCGCCGAACGCGGCGCCGCCCTTGTAGTCGACGAGCAGCACCGACAGGTCGTCCGGTCGGGTCGACACGGCGAGGCCCGCGACGAGTGACTGGAGCAGCTCCGACTTGCCCGATCCGGTGGTGCCGCCGACGAGGGCGTGCGGTCCCGCGGCCGCGAGGTCGAGCAGCCACGGACCGTCGACACCCATCCCGACGCGGGCGACGGGCCGCCCGTCCGAGGCCTCCCAGGCCCGGCGGAGGCCTGCGCTCGACACGGGGTCGATGCCGCACGCGAGGTGCAGGTCGCGGAAGGAGACCCGGGTCGGCAGGGCTGCCGCACCGGTCCGCGGCGTCGCGTCGACGATCGGTGCCAGGGCACGCGCGAAGGCCTCGACCCAGCCGGCGCCGGGCAGGTCGGGGGTGATGCCCTCGAGGAGCGTCCCACCTCGTCGCATCGTCGCGCGCGGGACACCCGGGTCCATCTCGACGACCGCCGTGGCCTCGGCGGGCAGGGCTTCGGGCCGGCTGTCGAGGGCGAGGAGGGCCAGACCGGCACCGGGCCCGTCCTGCAGCAGGTCGACGACGCCGGGCACCTCCCGCAGTGTGCTCGCGCCGTCGAGCACGACGAGCGTGTGCACCGCGGCCCGTCCGCCGTCGGCTCGGGCCCGGTCGCGGGGGTGCAGGTCGTCACCGCCGTCGGCCGACAGGCGCCTTCGCGCGACCTCCTGGGTGAGCGCGGCGATCGTGACCGCGGGGTCGGCCCGGACAGGGCCACCGGCATCGAACGGGACGGCGTGGGGGAGCAGGTCGCACCACGACCAGTCGGCGAGGTCGCCGACGGTGACGACGGCCACGCGGAGCTCCTGCGGGGTGTGCCAGGCGCACGCCTGTCCGATGAGCGCCGCGGTGAGCGACCGCAGCTCCCGCGCCGGCCCGGAGAGGCCGACGACGCGAGTCGCCTCGAGGTCGAGGACCACGGGTACCTGGTCGAGCACGGGAGGTCGCCGGTCCCCGCCGGCGCACGTGACGTCGGCGCGTTGGTCCGCCAGGCCGAGGCGCAGGACGAGGTGGTCCGGGTCCCCCGGACGCCGACACCACAGCTCGGTGGCGCGGGCGGTGGCGACGTCGAGCAACCGGGCCGGGCCCGGGTGTGTCGCGCGACGCTCGGCCTCGTCGTCGTCGGCGGCCCGTCGCAGCCGGTCCTCGGCCGCGGCGACGGCGGCACGATGCTCGCGCACCCGCTGCCGGTAGGACGCGCGTCCGGTTCGTCGGTCACCCCACCACTGGGCGAGGAGCAGGACGGGGGACAGCAGCGCGAACAGCAGCAATGTCGGTGAGGAGAGGGCCCAGGCAAGGACGACGGATGCCACGAGCGGCACGCCGGCGGCCACGAGGGGCGCACGCGCGTGCTCCGGGCGCCGCGGCGGCTCGGGGAAGGTCACGGTGCGCTGCGGGGACGGCGCGCGCAGCCGGGGCGAGCGGTGGAACCGGATGCGTCCGTCGGCGACCGTGTGGTGCCCGCGCCGAGCCGGCCCGTCGGCCAGCGCGAGCACCGTCGAGCCGATGCGCAGGAGGTCGCCCGGACACAGCGGCGCACCCTCGCCGGGCAGCTGGGCCCCGTTGAGGGTGGAGCCGTTCGTGGGCTCGAGGTCACGCACGCGGATCCCGTCGCTGCGCACGGTGAGCACGGCATGGGCCCGGGAGATGCCGCGGTCGTCGAGGCGCACGTGCGAGGAGGCCGCCCGGCCGACGACGTGGTCACCGCGCCCGACGGTGATGGTGCGGCCCGCGTCGAGCCCGCCGACGACGGTGAGACGCACCGCGCCCCGCGACGCGCCGGCGGGCGCCGCCTCGGCCCCCGGCGCGCCGGGCACCTCGACGCTCGTGGCAGCATCGCCGGGACGCCGCGCCGGGGACGACAAGCCGAGGACGGCGCCGTGCAGCAGCGGCGGCTCGCCCACCACGGCGGTGTCGGCGAGGACGCGCCCGGCGGCCTCGACCCGCACCCGTGGGGCGGGGTGAGCGCTTGTGGGGCCTGTGGTCCCGGTAGCAGGCGCGATGCCGGCCGCGGCGGCGAGCGGGCCGCGCAGCTCCGCGAGCGTCGACCCGCACGGTGCCTCGACGAGGACGTCGAGCGGACCCCTCGAGGGGCGGTCGAGGTCGACGACGGTGAGGCGCAGCTGCACGGGTCTCCTCCTCGTGGACGGGCGCGGCTGCGCAACCGCGCGACCGCCGTGGCCCGGCGGCACGGCCCATTCGACCCCTCCCCGCAGGCAGGCATTGCCCGTCACCCACAGCTGTGGAGACCGCGAGCGCTTGGATCGGCGTGCGGTCTAGGGTGTCCGGGCGCGGGCGGCCCCCGGGCGCAGGGGCGGTCGTCTCGGGCCGTTTGGGTGGCCTGTGGATCGTTTGACCCGGTTCAGGGCGCTTTGCCCTAGGTTGGGCGCGCCAGAACGGCTCGGCCCCGGCAGGATGGCGGGGTCCGCGACGAGTCAGGGGAACGATGTCGACACACGAGGCGGTGCGCCATGTCGAGGGTGAGGTGCGCGAGCTCATCCGCCGGACCGGCCTGGACCCGGCCAGCGACACGGCCGCAGTGCGTCGCCTCGTCGAGGACGCCGTCCAGGACTACGACCAGCGTTCCCTCCACGGCGGTCTGCCGGCCCTGGGGGACCAGCGTCTCGCCGTCCACTCGATCCTCGCCGTCGTCGCCGGCTACGGACCGCTCCAGCAGTACTTCGACGACCCGACCGTGGAGGAGATCTGGATCAACGAGCCGTCAGGGCCCCTGACCTGCGACGTTGCGGGGTTCGGTCCGCACACGGTCCGCAGCACCACCTAGCGCGGCAGCGGCCAGGCCTGCAGCCGCGGCCCGGGTCTTGTCCTCTGCCGTCGGCCAGAGGTGCGAGTACGTGTCCAGGGTGATGCTCGCCTTCGAGTGACCGAGGGCGCGCTGGACCGTCACGACGTCGCAGCCGGCGGCGATGAGCCCGCTCGCGTAGAAGTGCCGCAGCCCATGGATGTGCACGGCCTCAACCCCGGCAGCAGCGGTCGTGCGCTGCCACCAGGAGTTGACCGTCGTGGGGGGCATGGGCCGGCCGGCGGCCGTGTAGAAGAGCCATCCGTCTGGGGCTGTGCCGTACATCTCGACGTGGCGGGCGAGCATGGTTACGAGCTCGTCGGGCACGAACACGTCGCGCTCGGACTCGTACTTCGGCGGCCGGATCTCGGCGGGGCCGCCGCGGCGACGCTGGACCTGGCGGCGGACGGAGACAGTGCGGCGCAGGAAGTCGACGTCGCCGAGCTGCAGCCCGGACGCTTCACCGAGACGCAGGCCGGCGAAGGCGCACACGCCAATGTACGCGGCCATGCGGGGGTCGGTCGCGTCGAGCAGACGGCCAACCTGCTCGACGCTGGGCATGGCCATGGAGGCCTCGGCCCGACGCTTCCGGGGTAGTCGGACGCCCACGGTGGGGTCGTGCGGGATGACGCGCTCTTCGACGCCGGCCCGGCACACGGCGCGGACCGTGTTGACGCGAGTCGCGATCGTCGAGGGGGCGTATCCCCTTGCCTGCATGTCCTTGACC